>CAYYRG010000134.1:0-4578 GCA_964474015.1 uncultured Anaerolineaceae bacterium
GTGTTGGCGTTGATTCCTTATGGCGAGGCCTGGCAGCGGGCGCTGTAATTGGCCCTCTCTGGAAGCTCGGGCGCGAGTATAATGGGAACATTCCCAATGCCGTTCTTGCATTGCACCGCCTATGACATCCAAGACTTACATCCCCTGGCGCACGACTTATGACCCCGCTCATTGGAAAGCCAAACGGCGCATTTTGCGTTTCGCCCTGCGTACGGTGGGCTTCCCGCTGTTGGCTCGCATGGGTAAAGTGGAAGGCGTGGAGCACGTCCCTCGAGAGGGGCGGGTCATTTTGATGTTCAATCACATTGCTTTTATCGATCCCATCGCCGTGTTACACGCCTGCCCGCGCGATGCTGTGCCGATGATGAAGGCCGAGGCACTTGATTTTCCTTTGATTGGTTACCTGCCGCGCTGGTGGGGGGTGGTGCCAATTTGGCGCGGCGAGGTTGACTTGCTGGCAATTCGCCAGGCCCTGGCCGTGTTGGAGGCGGAAGAACCGCTGCTGATTGCCCCGGAAGGCACCCGAAGCACCAGCCTGTTGCGCGGCAAGTTGGGCATGGCCTATCTGGCGGCGCGTACGCAGGCTCCCGTGGTGCCGGTGGCGGTGGAAGGGACAGAAGGCTTCCCGACATGGCCGCTTTCTCCCCGCTGGTGGGGAGAGAAAGTGCAAATTCGCTTTGGGCGACCTTTTCGCTTTACGGTGACCCGTCGTAACCCCAACCGCCGCCTTTTGCAGCAGATGACCGACGAGGCCATGTACGTTTTGGCCGCGATGCTGCCACCCCATCGGCGGGGCTACTACGCAGATCTTTCCCGCGCGACGCGCCATACCATTCGTTGGCTGGATGAAAGCGGGGTGGACGGACCTCACCCTTTGCACGCCATGCTAAAATGAGTGGGTGGCACGTATCTTGCACTGCGAGGCGACATGACCGTGTCGTGGTTGTACGCTTTTGATGCTTATCTGGTGGCGCTTTCCTGGTCGGGCAGCGCCATAGCCGTGTTATGGTTGGGGGGCTTGCTTTATGCCGTTTACCGCCTGCGCCGTCGCCATCCGCGTTGGCAGCGTGTGCATGGGGTCGCCTTTGCCGTGTTGTTGCTCGCGACGCCGCTGCTGGCTGCGGTGGTTGCCGGAGGGCATGGACACGAGTTGCCTTTGCCCGTGGCAGCGGCGAAGACCGATTTGGTGTTTCTTCCACTCGCCGCGTTGGGGTGGATGTTGGCCGCGGGGCTGCTGGGGGCACCTGCGGCCTTTGTAGTTGCCCTGTTGACCGGCGCACTGATTGGCTTGTGGAGCACGCATTTACCCACCGAGGCGCTTTCAGAGGCCACGCTGGCCCTGGTGTTTGCCTGGGCGTTATGGCAACCTTACCGCACGCGTTTTTATCGCTTTTTGCGCCAGCCTTTGGGGGCAGCCCTGGCCGTGGCGGTGTTGTATAGCGTTATCGGGGCTGTGAATGTGCTGCTGGTGAGTGGGAACACTTTTGCCGAGCAGGTCGACATTGCTCTCACGGCGGCCCCCTGGCTGATGCTTTACAAAGCGGTGCCGTTGTTGGTGGGAGGGCTTATCGCTCAGGTGGCAGCCTTGTGGCTGCCGCTGCCCTGGGGCTATGGCGGCGAACTTTCGCCTTCGCCTTTGGAACGCTCATTGTTGCGCCAGTTTTCGTTTGTAATGACGTCGGTGATGATCGGCCTGGCCTTGAGTATTTTGGTGGGAAACTGGGTGCTGGCGCGGCACTCGGCGCGCACGCTCATTCTCAAGCGTCTGGAAAGCACGACCAGCATTGCAGCCCAAAGCATGCCATTCTTTACCGAGAACGGCGATTTGATCATTCGGAAACTGGCTTCGGACCCACGATTGGCAGCCCTGGCCCCTGAAGAAATTCCGGCTTACTTGAGCAACGCCAAAGCCAATAGTTTTTTCTTCGATGCCATCTTGCTGAGCGATGCGCAAGGTAATGTGTTGGCCAGTTACCCCCCGGGAGGGCACTTGCTGGATAGCGAGCGCGCCAGTGTGGAATTTTTGGTGAACACCGGCGCGCCGGTCTATCACGATACGGCCTTTTCGCCGACCCGACAGGAAACGGTGGTGTGTTTCGTGGCGCCGGTGAGCGCTCCGGGGCTGGCAGAGCGCCACCTTTACCTGATAGGGCGTACCACCCTGGCTTCCAACCCTTACAGCGAGCCCATTGTGCAGGGGTTGCGGGCTTTGAAGAATGTGGAAAGCGCTGCGGTGATTGTGGACGCCCGTGGAAGGGTGGTCTATGCTACCCGCGATGACCTGGATTGGGTCAAAGACGACCTGCCCCCTTCGCCTGCCCCTGTGCCCACTGAAATTGCCGACCCCAGCGGCGAACACTACCTGGTAGAGGTTTCCCAGGCCACCGGCACGACGTGGCGGATCGTAGCCATTTCGCCGGTCAGCCGGTTGCAGAGCATTGCCTTGCGCACGGCGTTACCGCTGACGCTGATGGTGCTGGTGCTGGCTTTGGTGGGGATTCTGGTTTCCCGCTCGTTGCTGGTGATGGTCACGGCTTCCCTGCGCAAGTTGAGCGTGGCTGCCGAGCACATTGCGCGTGGGCAGTTGAACCAGCCGCTGGAAATCGACTCGGTGGACGAGGTGGGGCAATTGGGGCAAACGTTTGAATACATGCGCCGCCGTTTGCGCGCCCGCATGGACGAACTCAGCCGCCTTTTGCACACCAGCCAGCGGGTGGCAGCGACCCTCAAGGTGGACGAGGCTGCTGATGCCGTGCTCAATGCCGTGCTGGTCAGCGGCGCGACCACCGTGCGGATTGCTTTGTCTTCTGAGGCGTTGCCCGACGACCGGGCAAACGACTACCCCATTCGCTTTGGGCGGGGCGTGGCGGCAGAGGCGTATGGGGCGCTGGATGCACAATTGCTGAAACTGGTCCAACGGCAGTCGCTCGTGCGCATTGGCAAGCCGGGGCGCTCCTATGGGTTGGAATTCCCTTCCGAAGCGCCTGTGCCGCAGGCCGTGCTGGCAGTGGCGCTGCATTACGAGCAGCGTTTTTTGGGTGTGCTCTACGCGTTGTATAACACCCCGCACACTTTCACCGATGAGGAAACCCGCTATATCAGTGCGCTTGGGCTCCAAATGGCGATGGCCGCGTATACGGCGCGCCTGTATTACATGGCTGAAGTGCGTCATCAGCGATTGCTGGCCGTGTTGAACGCCTCGCCTGACCCCATTCTGGTGACCGACAAGCAAGGGCGCCTGATTCTGGCAAACCTGGCCGCCCGCACGCAGTTGCCGATTGCGCCGACGATGAACCGCCTTCTGGAAGAAACCACGACCCACGCGGCCTTGATTGCCCTGCTCCGCCGACAGAAGACGCCGCCGTTTTCCGAGGAAATCACCATCGGGAACCGGGTTTATTTCGCCACCGTGGCGAGTGTTCGCACTGAGGATCGCGAAGTGGGGCGGGTGTGCATCTTGCGCGATATTACGCACTTCAAGGAACTGGATGCCCTCAAGTCGGAGTTCGTTTCTACTGTGAGTCACGACTTGCGGGCACCTTTGACCCTGATGAACGGCTATATCACCATGTTGGGCATGGTGGGCGAACTCAACGAGCGCCAGAGCAGCTATGTCGCCCGCATTCAAAAGAGCATTCAGGCCATGACCGAGATGGTGAACAACCTGCTCGACCTGGGGCGAATCGAAAGCGGCGTGGGGCTGCAACTTCAATTGGTTTCCCCGCTGGATGTTATCGATGAAATTGTCAAACGCTGGGAACCCCACGCGCGGCAGAAGGGCATCACCCTACGCACCGAGATTCACCCCGACACACCGCCCTTGGTGGAGGCCGACCCTTTGCTGCTGGGGCGCGTGTTGAACAACCTGGTAGACAATGCCATCAAATATACCCCCAGCGGCGGCATGGTAACGGTGCTGGCCCAGCCTTCGGGGGAAGACAAAGTGCTCCTTGGGGTGCGCGATACCGGCGTGGGCATTTCGCCGCTGGATCAGCCGCGCTTGTTTGAAAAGTTTTTCCGCATTGTGCGGCGTGGTGGGCCGAAAGAGAAGGGTTCCGGGTTGGGGCTGGCTATTGTGAAGTCTATCGTCGAGCGTCATCGCGGCCGGGTGTGGGTGGAAAGCCAGCTGGGCAAAGGCAGCACCTTTTTTGTGGAACTCCCCTTGCGGCAGCCACACAACAAGTGAGTGGTTGGCAAGTTTCTCGCCGCATTTTAGGCTGAGCGGCGCATTCTTCGGCTGCAGCGTTCGCTGGCGCTTGCCAACGCGCTTATTTGACAGGAGTTACGCAGTTGCACCACGCGCACGGTTTTCCAGATGCCCAGGCTCCCCTCCTCTCCATTTGGGAGAGGAGGGGTGGGGGAGGTGAGGGCGGAAGGGATGGTTTGCTCTGTTTTTCGCCCTCACCCCTGCCCCTCTTCCGGAGGGAGAGGGGAAGACCGGCCTTGACTGCCGAGGTGAGCGCACAACCTGCATGGATGTTCTCCAAACTGCGTAAGTTCTGTGTTTGAAATTCAGTAGGAGTTACGCAGTTCCCCCGGTTTATGCCACCGCGGGGCGGGCTGGCGTTGTTGAAGCCT
>CAYYRG010000135.1:0-4570 GCA_964474015.1 uncultured Anaerolineaceae bacterium
GGGAAGCATCGTTTTGCAGTCAGGCGCTACGCGGGCATGAGGAGCCGAGTGCTGCGCAAGGTGTAGGCGGCCAGCGCGGCGCGATCAATGGTAACGCCCAGCCCGGGCGCGTCGGGCACCGTGATGGTGCCATCGCCATTGAGAGTAAAGCGTTCGTGGGTGATATCGCGCGCGTAGTAGCGGTCGGTGGCCGAGATGTCGCCGGGCAGCGCAAAGTTGGGCAAGGAGGCTAAGGCAAGGTTAGCCGCGCGGCCAATGCCGGTTTCCAACATGCCGCCACACCACACCGGCACACCCTGCGCCCGCGCGAGGTCGTGGATCGCCACCGCATTCACCAGGCCGCCTACCCGCCCCTGTTTGATGTTGATGACCCGCGCGGCATCCATTTCCAGCGCCTGACGGGCGTGGCGGGGGGTCACGATGGATTCATCCAGACAAATCGGCGTCCGAAACTCGGCCTGCAGTTTATGATGGTCCCACAAATCGTCTTCGGCCAGGGGTTGTTCGATCAGCAAGAGATTGAAATCGTCTAACGGTTTCAGGGCGCGCGCGGTTTCGAGGGTGTAAGCGCTGTTGGCATCGACCTGCAAAGGCACCTCAGGGAAGGCCCGGCGCACAGCAGCCACTTCGCTCACATCGCGCTGCGGCTTGATTTTGATTTTGATGCGACGGTAGCCCAGGGCGAGGAAATCACCCACGCGGCGCACCAGGGCTTCAGTAGAAGGCTGCAGGCCAATGGAAACCCCCACCGGCACACGTTCCCGCACGCCGCCCAGCAGTGCGCGCAGCGAGCGGCCTGTGCGCTGGCCTTGCAGGTCCCAGAGCGCCATTTCCAACCCGGCCTTCGCCATCGGATGGCCGCGCACGGCGCGCACCCGCTGCTGGAAAGCCGCAGCCGGGGCTTCGTCGTCGAGGGGGGCCTGAAGCGCCGCCGGGCCGAGGAATTCCTCCAACACGTGCCACGCCGTGCCCGTGGTTTCATAGGCATAGCCCGGATCGCGGTCGGCGGGGCATTCCCCCCAGCCAATGTGCCCGGCCTCGTCTTCGGCTTCGACGATGATGCATTCCCGATGGGTGATGCGGCCAAAGGAGGTTTCGAAAGGGTGCAACAAAGGCATACGGACGCGGTAAAAGGTAAGGCGTGTGAGTTGCATGGCAACGTCTCCGTAAGTTTGAAAGGTCATGCGCGCTGTTTCCCCCCAGGGTGAAGCAGCAGCAATTTTCAAGCAAAGCCAAATTGGGTAGGGGAAGGCAGCTGCACACCAGCGATGGCCAGTTGCCAGATGGCATGGAAGGCCGCGTCCCGCAGGGGGCCGGCGCGGTCGTAGAGAATGTCGTAAATTTCCCGCCCCCAGTCCTCTCCGGGCAGGTAGGGCACTCGCGCCAAAGCGGCTTCCTGCTGTTCGGGGGTACCCTCTTCGATGACCTGATGGAGCAGGCCCACAGCAGCCTGTCCCGGGGCAACACCCATGCCGCGCTCGGCGGCAAAGGCCAGCAGCCACGGCTCTTCGTGCAAGGGACGAAGGGGCCTGGGTACAAAGGGGGAAGGGGCCTTGGCCTGTTCCAGCACCGCAGCGGCTGCATCGCGCACCACCCACTGGCTGTCTTTGACCTGCATCTCTTCCAGCAGGTCACGCGCCCAGGCTTCAGGTACACGCGCCAGGCCATAGACCGCAGCGCGGCGAAGGCGGAGGTCATCTTCGAGCCCGGCGGCTTCTCGCAGGGTGGGGTAACCTTCTTCGGGGTGGTTGGCGAGGGCTTCGGCAGCAATGCGGCGCTGGGTGTCGTCGCCTTCCAGCAACAGGGCAGCCACGGCCTCCAAAGCCGCGGTGGTGTTGACAGCGACCAATGCGAGCGCCGCAGCCCGCTGCACCGCCCGGCTGGGGTCGTGCAACAGCCCCGCCAGCGCATTCACACTTTTGGCATCGCGCACGGCTCCTGCCCCCAGCGCCCCCAACCAGCGGACTGTAAGGTCGTGATGTCCCATCAATTTGCGGAAGAGCACGCCCAGCCCCTTTTCGCCCGAGCGGGCAAGGGCGTTGACGGCACGCGCGCGCAAGACCAACGCGAGGGAGGTGTCGGTGAGCAGCGCGGCCAGGTAGCGCAACACCTCGGCGCGCCAGGCACTGGCCCCGCCATAAGCCAGGGCGCGCCCGGCGGCCAGGGCATGGGCGTAGGTCACAATGTCGGTTTTCTCCAGCAGGCCGGTCGCCACGGCGCCCCCCCCGCCGCTCGCGGCCAGGAACCCCAGGGCTTCGGTGCGGCCTTCCCACCAATCGCCCTGCAACAGGTGAATGGCCCCGCCTTCGGCGGCCAGGGCCCGTCCGGCCAGGTAGCCGCGCAGCGTGGGATGCACAAAACCCACCCGTTCGCCGTGATAGGCCACCAGCACCCCGCTTTCGACCAATTGAGGCAGCATCCGACGCACGTTGGGCTTACGGCGACGGCCAGCAGGCTGCCCGGCCTGCTCCGCCGGGGCTTCGGCAGCCTCGGCGTCCGCGGTTTCGCCCTCTGCTTCAAGGTCCTCCTCGGGCTCTTCCGGCAATTCGGCCAGGGCATAGGCCCGCTTGCCGGCAGCCTTTGCAGGCACGCTATCGCCATCCCCAAAGGTCAATTGCAGCGCCAGGGCCTCGAGGGCAGCCAGGCTACGCTCCGCTTCTTCCGGCAGGGTGCGGCGCAGGAAAGCCAGGATGGCATCGCCCAGGCTTGCACCCAACGCATCGCCCGCGTAGGCCGCCCACGCTTTCAGGGTGAGTTCCAGGGGCATGTAGGCGGGTGCGGCTGGCAGCAGCCAGCGGTTGAGCAGGCGCGGGTCAGGCAACTGATAAGGCTGCTCGCCTTCCCCGGCCGCGGCTTCCAGCTGAGGCACGATGAGCGCCTGCCAGGCCTCCCCCCACCGTTGCAGGAAGGCCGCCGCCTCTTGCGCCGACCACGGCGCTAAGGTCACCGGTTGCAACCCCACCGCCTGAAGGCCATCGTCGTATTCGGGCGAGGCTGCCGCCACCACGCGGACGCGCTTCTGAGCGTGCAGCAAGCGCTTCAGGAAGGCCGCCACCGCGGGCTGACGGGTAGGCGCCATTTCGTCCGCACCGTCGAGCAGCAAGAGCACCATTCCTCGCGCCAGGGCCTGCTGTAATTGGGTGTGGAAAGCCCTGGCCATTTTTGGGGGCAGGCCGCGGGCTGCGGCTTCCGCCAGGGCTTCGGTGGGGTCAGCATCATCGGGCAGGGGCAGCGGCAGATCGGCCACGTGCACCAGCACCGGGAAAGCATTTTGCAGCGCACCGAGGCGCTCGTCGCGGCGCGCCGCCAACAACGCGAGATAGGCCAGCGCCGTCGACTTGCCGGTGCCGTAGCGTCCCAGCAACAGCAAATGCGCCCCGCCTTGCAACGCGTCTTCCAGAGGCAGCGCGGGGTAGCGGTAAAGCGCGGCCAGTTCGGCAAAGTCGGGCGTGTAGGGCACGGCCAGGGACGCGATGTCGTCGGGGCGGTACTCGCCTTCGGGCACATAGGCCGGCAAAGGCGCCATCACTTTGGGCGGGATGAGAATGCGTTCCAGGGGGAAGAGAGGCGCAGCAAGATGCCGCCCTTGCAAGTGCTGCTCCAACCAGCGCAGCCAGCGCGAGGCCAAACGTTCCAGGCGGGCGTTTTCGCGCTCGGCGCGCCGGGCAGCGCGGCGTTGCTGCCAGCCCTGAAGCACGGGGTGCAGGCGGGTAAGGGCATACCAGAAGAGGCTGCCCGCCAGCACACCAGCCCAGAACCAGAAGGGCGAAAAATCGGGAAGGCGGAAAAATCGGCTCATGGAATGTAGAGGATGCGCTTGCAGGTGCGGCAGAAGGCCAGGGTGTCGGGGCTGCGAGCCGCGCGCAACAGGTCGGGGGTCAGCGGCGCGCCACAGGCATCACAGGCGCCTTCGGTGACCGTGGCCACGGCCAATCCGCCGCGGCTCTGGCGCAGGCGCTCGTAGGTCGCCAGCGCCTCCGCGGGAAGGGAGGCTGTCAGGTGCTGACGGCGGCCATCCAGCGTGGCCAGGCGTTGGCGGCAGGTGGCAAGTTCGCCATTCCAGCGGGCTTCCTGTTGCAGACGCTCTTGCTGCAAGGCGCTCAGGCGCGCCTCAGCCGCGCGAAAAGCGCCTTCGGCTTCTTCGACGGCCAGCATGGCTTCCAGTTCGGCGTCTTCTTTCTTCGTGAGCAGCCGCTTGAGGGCTTCGGCTTCCCGCTGCAGGTCTTGCAATTCCTTCGGGTTGCGGACGCGGCCCCCATAGAGCGCCTGCTCGGTGCGGCGGATCTTCTGCCGCACGCTTTCGGCTTCAGCCTCTGCCGCGCGCAGGGCCTGCCGGGCGCGCTCCAGGGCAACTTTGGCCGCCGCGACGGCCTGTTCGGCATTCTCGATGACACGGCGGTCGGCCAACCGCGCCTCCAGGGTGCGAATTTCGGTCTGAAGGCGATCGCGTCCCGTGTCGATATCCTGCAATTGGTGGAGTTGGAAGGCCAGCATATGGGGATTATAGAAGCGATTGGCCGGAAACGCAAGCGCGAGGGCCGTGTTCGCCAGGGCGAGGTTAGGCGTAGCG
>CAYYRG010000136.1:0-4558 GCA_964474015.1 uncultured Anaerolineaceae bacterium
GCGGTGATGGTCAGGCTGGGGTTGACGCCGGGGTTGGCGGGCACGATGCTGCCGTCGGCGATGTAGAGGCCGGGATAGCCGTGCACCTGGCCGTCCAGCCCCACCACGCCTTCCTGCGCGTCGCGCCCCAGCGGCACACCGCCCAGAATGTGCGCGGTGATGGGCACGCCGAGCAGGCTTTCGGCGGCGGAACCGGCAACCAGGCCGTTCACGCGGGCGGCAAAGCGGCGGGCGGCAGCGTGGCCGCCGGGCACGCCCACCGGAATGGGGTGCTGTGGGTCGTGTTCCACCACCAGCCCCCGCCGAAAGGCATACAGCGGGTGCCGCCCGTAGCGCAGGGTGAGGCGGTTGTCGGCGGTTTGCATCACCAGCAGGATGGTAGTGCGTTCAGCCCAGCCGGGCAGGAGGTAAGTGCGGGCGAAGTGGCCGGGGGTGCGCACCAGCGCCGCGGCGGCCTCCAGCCAGCGGCGGGGGAGGGGGGCGCGCGGGTCGGGCAGCGTGGGCGCGGCGATGAAGCGCATCAGCGACGAGCCGCGCGGGTAGCGCACCGGTTCGATGCGGGTTTCGGCGTCGGCGCGCGCGATGCTGGTGATGGCGATGCCCTGGGAATAGTCCACCTCGCGGCTGCGCGCCACCGCGCCCAGGAGTTCTTCGCTGTTGGTGCGGACGTTTTCGCCCAGCCGGGGGGAAAGCCGCGGCAGGCCGCCGCTGACGTCGCGGGCGTGAAAGAGCAGTTTCAGCGTGCCGAGTACCCCGGCGGCCACCACCACGCCGCGGGCGCGCACCCGCCGGGAGCGGCCTGGCAGCAAGGCGGTGCTGCGGCGGAAGTGGATTTCGTAGCGGGCTTCGTCGGGCTGGTCGGGCGGCAGGGCGCGCAGGTCGGTGACTTCCTGCTCGGCCAGCACCTGGGCGCCGCGCTTTTCGGCCAGGTAGAGGTAGTTCTTGACCAAAGTGTTCTTGGCGTTGTAGCGGCAGCCGACCATGCACGCGCCGCAGAACTGGCAGCCGCGCCGGGGCGGCCCCTCGCCGCCGAAGAAGGGGTCGGGCACTTCTTCGCCTTCCGGCCCGAAGAACACGCCCACCTCGGTGGGGCGGAAGGTGTCGCCCTGGCCAAGGTCGGCCACCACGGCGCGCAGGGCGTGGTCGGCAGGGGTGAGGCGGGGGTTGGGGGCCACGCCCAACATGCGGCGGGCGGTGCGGTAGTGCGGGGCGAGGAGGGTTTTCCAGTCGGCCAGGTCGCGCCAGGCGGGGTTGGCAAACATCTCGTCGGGCGGCACTTCGAGCACGTTGGCATAGCCCAGGCTGCCGCCGCCCACGCCTGCCCCGTGCAGCACCATCAGGCCGTTCAGCAGGCTGATTTCCAGGATGCCGAAACTGCGCAGCGGCGGCGCCCAGAGGTATTTCCAGAACTGCCAGTTGGTGGCGGCGAAATCCTGGTCGCGGAAGCGTTTGCCGCGCTCCAGCACCAGCACCGAGTAGCCTTTCTCGGCCAGGCGCAGCGCGGAAACGCTGCCGCCAAAGCCGCTGCCGATGATCACGAAGTCGTAGGTGGGAAGAGGCACGGGAAACCTCCCAGGGGGAAGCGCGTTGAAGTTTGCCTTCCATCATACCATTTTTTGCCTTCAGGTAGTGGCAGGAAAAGGGCACCGGAGCACTCAAGCGTTGGGAAAAAGAAGCCACGGGGAGAAGAAATACGCCACAGACACCGGTCGCGGTGATCGATCGGGCTGCGGCTTTGCAGGCTTTGTGCTACAATCAACGTGCAGGGGCAGGAATTCACAGTGACAGGGCTTTTTGTGCCTTTCCGAGATGCGCCAGCCCATACGGCGCATGGATAAAGGCTTTGCCTGCCCACCACTGCGGGGTTCCTACCCCGGTTTTGCAAAATCCATCATGGTGTTTTGCGAGAGGAGGGAACGATGAACTGGAAAGATTTTCTCGCTTTTCGCCGCATGGTCACACCAATCATCATTCAGGTCATTTTCTGGATTGGTGTGGTCGGGGTCATTTTGAGCGGTATCGTCCTCTTCTTTTCCATGCTTGTCAGGGGCATTGGGCAAGGCGAGGTGATGCCTGTTGTGGGCGCCTTGATTGGCGTGCCGTTGATGACGATCGTGGGGCTGTTGCTGGTGCGGCTTTACACGGAACTACTCATCGTGATTTTCCGCATCAACGACACCCTCACCGACATCAAAAACCTGCTGGAGGCCCGGCGGGAGGCGTGAAATGATGCCATGCGCTCCCCTGCACCTGTCGGCGGGGGAGCGCATTCTTGCACAGAAAAACACCAGGAAGGCAAGGCCGAAGGAGGCTCTTTTGAGCAAGCCATTGGCTGGTAAACAGGTCGTTTTAGGGGTGAGCGGTTCGGTAGCGGCCTACAAGGCCGCTTTTGTGGCCTCGCGGCTGGCGCAATTGGGAGCGAAAGTCACCACCGTGTTGACCGACGCGGGGGCGCGTTTCGTAGCGCCGTTGACCTTTCAATCGGTGACCGGTGCGCCGGCTTACACCGATGCCGACCTGTGGGGGGCAGGGGGGCACGTGTTGCATGTTGGGCTGGGGCGTGACGCCGACCTGGTGGTGATTGCCCCCGCGACGGCCAACACCCTCGCCAAACTGGCCCATGGCCAGGCCGACAACCTGCTCACCCTGACGGCGCTCAGCACGCACGCACCGTTGCTGGTCGCGCCGGCCATGGATGGCGGCATGTTTGCTCACCCTGCCACCCAGGCCAACCTGGAAGCCCTCGCGGCGCGCGGCGTCCACCTGCTGGGCCCGGCGGAAGGGCATCTGGCCTCGGGCCTGGTGGGCAAGGGGCGCATGGTCGAGCCGGAGGCCATCATCGGGCAGGCGCGCTACCTGCTCACCCGCGGCGGGCCGTTGCAGGGCAAACGGGTGGTGGTTACCGCGGGGGGGACCCAGGAGCCAATCGACCCCGTGCGCGTGGTCGCGAACCGGTCCTCGGGCAAACAAGGGTTTGCGTTGGCGCAGGCCGCGCTGGATTTTGGCGCTGAAGTGGTGCTCGTCAGCGGCCCGACAGCCCTGCCGACGCCCGCCGGGGCGCAGCGGGTCGACGTCCGCACTGCGGCAGAGATGCAGGAAGCCGTCTTCCGGCACTTAGACGAGGCCGACCTGCTGCTCATGGCCGCAGCGGTGGCCGATTACCGCCCTGCAGCCCCTGCCGAGCACAAAATCAAAAAAGGCCGCGACCGCTGGGAACTTCCCCTGACCCGCACGACCGACATCCTCGGCACCCTGGCCGCCCAGCGCGAGGCTTTCCCGCGGCTGCAACTGGTCGTTGGGTTTGCTGCCGAAAGCCGCGACCTGCTGGAGCACGCGCAGCAAAAGCTGGAGGCCAAGCGGCTGGATTTGATCGTCGCCAACGACATCACCGCGCCCCAGGCAGGCTTCGGGGTAGATACCAACAAAGTCACCCTGCTCTATGCCGATGGCCTGCGCGAAGACCTGCCGTTGATGAGCAAGGCTGAGGTGGCCCAGGCGGTTTTGCTGCGCGCTTTGGTGTTGCTGGAAGGCGGCTTCCTGGGGCATCTGGTCCCACGCCGTGCCTGGGAGCGCGCTCAGGCCCTCGGCGAATACGCCCCGCCCTCGTTGGAAGCCGAAGGCTTCATTCACCTTTCCCGCCTTGACCAGATCCCCCGAGTGCAAGCCCGCTTTTACAGCGGGCGGGAAGACCTCTTGTTGCTCAAAATCCGTTTCCCGGCAATAGCCGGGCATTTGCGGTGGGAAGCCGCCGACGGCGAAGTGTTTCCCCATCTTTACGCACCGCTGCCGCTGGAAGCCGTCGCGGCAGCGGAAACGGTGACCGCGGTGCTTTGACAACTTCGCCTTCTTCCCTTAAAATACCACCCGCTTGCCTTGAACCAACCTCGCGCCCAAAGCGAGAAATCTTATTACGGAAGGGGTCTTCCCATGAAAGAGTACACGACCGAAAAGATCCGCAACATCGCTCTGGTTTCCCACAGCAGTGCGGGCAAGACCATGCTCGCCGAAGCACTGCTGCATTTTACCGGCGCGACCACCCGCCTGGGGCATATCAAGGACGGCACCACGGTTTCCGACTTCGAGGAAGAGGAAATCCGCCGCGGGTTGTCCCTTTCCACCGCCCTCCTTCCGGTGGAATACCACGACTACAAAATCAACCTGCTCGACACCCCCGGCTACACCGACTTCGTCGGCGAAGTGATTTCCGCCCTCTACGTGGCCGACGGCGCGGTGGTGCTGGTGGATGCGGTGGCGGGCATCGAAGTGGGCACCGAGGTGGCCTGGTCGTATGCCGACAAGTTTGGCCGCCCGCGCTTCCTGCTCATCAACAAAATGGACCGCGACAACGCCAACTTCCAGAAGATGCTCACCCAGGCGCAGGAGACCTTCGACGCCCGCTTCATCCCGGTGCAACTGCCGTGGGGCGAAGGCGAAGCCTTCCAGGGCGTGATCGACCTGCTCACCATGAAGGCTTACGCCGGCGCGGGCACCGAGGCGCAGGAAATCCCCGCCGAGATGGCCGACGCCGCCGAAGAAGCCCGCATGGCGCTGGTGGAAG
>CAYYRG010000137.1:0-4547 GCA_964474015.1 uncultured Anaerolineaceae bacterium
ACTCCATACTGACCAGTCAGTCAGTTATTTGAAGAGGTGCTCATGCCCCCCCGTCCCGATGTCAGCGCAGAGCGCAAAAACCAGATCCTCGAAGCCGCCCGGCGGGTCTTCGCCCGCCGGGGGTTCTACAAAGCCCGCATGGATGATATTGCCAAAGAGGCCAACCTCAGCAAGGGCGCGCTTTACTGGTATTTCCGCGGCAAAGACGCCATTTTGCAGGCGCTGGTAGACAAAACGTTCAACCTGATCATGCGCGATCTCGTGCGCACCGCGGCTGACCACGAACGCCCTGTGCCCGAGCGTTTGCGCCAGATTGCCCGCAGCGCCGAAGAGAGTGTGGGCATCTTCGAGGCCGCCATGCCGTTCATCCACGAAATCTATGCCCTTGCCACCCGCACCGGCCCGGTGCGCACCGCCATGCAGGGCTATTACCACCGTTACAAAGCCGTGCTCGCCAACCTGCTCGCCGAAGGCATGACACGCGGCGAACTGCGGCCACACGACCCGGAGACAATGGCCGTGGCGTTCATCGTCCAGTTCGAGGGTCTGCTGTTATTGTGGGTGGTTTCCCCTCAAGACTTTGACCTGCACGCCCACTGGCAGCCAATGGCCGAGTTTTTTATCCAAAGTATGCTGCCAGAAGCGCTACATTCTGGAAAATGACGATAGTTTTTGCCGTTTTTTTGGAAATCAGCCTGATGACCTCTCGTCACTCAATCCATCCATAAGGAGCGCACCATGCCCCCTCTGATTGCCCTTCAGGATGTGAGCAAAACTTACCGCATGGGGGAGGTAGAAGTCCACGCTTTGCGCAGGCTCAACCTGGAAATTCCCGCCGGCCAGTTTGTCGTGTTGCTGGGCCCCTCCGGCTCTGGCAAGACCACCACTCTCAACCTGCTCGGCGGCCTGGACCGACCGACCTCGGGGCGGGTGTTGGTCGAAGGGGAAGACATTACGCAATATGATGACCATCGCCTTACAACCTACCGCGCCCAGAAAGTGGGCTTTGTCTTCCAGTTCTTCAACCTGATTCCCACCCTAACCGCAGCGGAAAACATCGCCTTCGCGCTGGAATTGACCACCCGCGACCACGCCGCCATCCAGCGCCGCACGGCTGAATTGCTTGCCCTGGTAGGGTTACAGAACCGCGGCAACCATTTCCCCAGCCAGCTCTCTGGTGGTGAGCAGCAGCGCGTTGCAATTGCGCGCGCCCTTGCCGGCCGCCCTTCCCTCTTGCTGGCCGATGAGCCAACCGGCAATCTGGACGTCGAAACCGGCCGGCAGGTGTTGCGGGCACTGCGGGATCTCAACCGAGAAGCCGGGGTGACGGTTGTGCTGGTCACCCACAACACGGCCATTGCCCCGATGGCCGACCGAATCGTGCGGCTGCATAGCGGCACGATATCTGCCGATGAACTCGTCTCCACCCCGCAAGCGCCGGAGAGCCTGAATTGGTAATCCCCCGGCGGGCTGATACGCCATTTCGAAAACGCCAAAACCTCACCTTTGCCCCAGCGGGCAAAGAGCCCTTTTCTTGGGAGGAGCGTTGTGATGACGCTGACTTTGTGGAAGAAAACCTGGCGTGATCTCCGGGCCGCCTGGGCACAGAACCTTGCGCTGGTTGTCATTGTCGCGTTGGGCGTCATCAGCCTGGTCTCGCTGACAGGCGCCTATCGCGACCTGGGCACGTCGTACCATCACACTTACGACGCCCTGCGCTTTGCCGACCTGACCGTACGGGTGCAATCAGCCCCCGCGGAAGCCGCCACGCAGGTGGCACGCGTGGCGGGCGTGCGGGCTGTCACGGCCCGCCTGGTTGTAGATACCGGCTACTTGCTGCCCGATGGCGAGCCCATTCGCGCCCGCCTCATTGGCTTCCCGGCAGCAGCCCAGCCCGCCGTCAATCGGGTGCAGGTGTTGGAAGGCCGCAACTTGAGCCCCGACGACCCTAACGGCGTGCTGGTGGAATCGCACTTCGCCGAAGTGTATGACCTGCACCCCGGCGACACGGTCACTCCCCTGGTGCTGGGGCGCAGGCAGACTTTCACCGTGCGGGGCATTGCCGCCAGCCCGGAATACCTCATCGTCAGCCCCAGCCGTCAGGAACTGCTCCCCTCGGCGCGAACTTTTGGGGTCTTCTTCCTGCCCCTGTCGACCCTCCAGCGCCTGATGCATACCCCCAATGAGGTCAACGAATTTTGCCTTCTGCTGGCCCCTGACGCTGACCAGCAAGCCGTGCTGCGCGATGTGGAAGCCGTATTGCAGCCCTACCATGTGGATTCCGCAACCTGGCAGGCCGACCAGCCTTCCAATGCCGCGCTGCACATGGATCTGGAAGGTTACCGCGAAATGGGCGAGGCCATTCCTGCGCTCATCTTGCTGGTGGCGGCGCTTTCGCTTTACATCATGTTAGGGCGGTTGGTACGTTCCCAGCGCACCCAAATTGGCCTGATGAAAGCGCTGGGATACAGCAACCGGGCGGTGATGGGGCACTACGTGGCTCTGGCGCTGGTTGTTGGCACGGTGGGGGCTGTGGTGGGCTCAGGATTGGGCACGCTCGCCGCGGGCGGCATAACCCGCACGTATGCCAACGAGCTGGGCATTCCCCTGATACAGACGCGCGTTTACCCCGACCTGATGCTGATTGGCTTGGGCATTAGCCTGGTCATGGCCGCACTGGCAGCCTGGGGGCCGGCGCGGCACAGCGCCCACATGCAGCCAGCCCAGGCCATGCGCCTTGACCCTGCCGAAGCACTTACCCCTGGCCGCCGCAGCCTGCTGGAACGCCTGCTTCCCCCCTCGACCTCGCTGGCCGTGCGCCTGCCCCTGCGGAACGTCTTTCGGGCCCGCGGACGTGCCCTGAGCACCGTCCTTTCGGTGATTTTTGCTTTCGTGCTGGTGCTCTTCTCCTGGGGAATGCTGGATTCCATGAACTACCTCCTCAACCGCACCTTCCAGCAGGTGGAGCGATGGGATTTGATGACGGTGTTCGACCGCCCCCAAACCGAAGCCACGCTAAAACAAGTACAGCGCTGGCAGGGTGTGAAGGCGGCAACGCCGGGCTTGATGCTACCCGTCACGCTTCGCTCGCAGGGCAAGCACAAAGACGTGCTCCTTTATGCCCTGCCGCCTGACCAGCAAATGCACCGCTGGCAACTGGAAGATGGTGTGACCCCCACGGAAGCCTTGCGTGACGACGGCATTTTGCTCACACCGCCGCTGGCGCAGGCATTAGGGGTGCAGATAGGCGACACTGTGCAGGTGCAAACGCCCTTTGGCGAAAAGCAAGCCGTGGTGCGCGCTTTTGCCGAAGAGCTTTATGGCTCGACGGTGTTCGTAAGCGTGAAGACTGCCGAACGATGGGTTGGCGCGCCGGTGCCCATCTTCAACCTGTTGTATGTGCGCGCCGACGCCGCCCACGCGCAAGCCCTGAAAAAAGCCCTTTTCCGCCTGCCCGGAGCAGCCAGCGTGCAGGTCAAAAGCAAAATGGAAAACGACTGGCGCGGCTTCATGGGCCTGTTCTATCTCTTTATGGGATTCATCATTGCCTTTGCCGTAGGCATGGCTTTTGCCGTTTTGTTCAACACCATGACGGTCAGCGTGCTGGAACGCCAGCGCGAACTGGCCACCATGCGGGCCATCGGCACCCCGGTAAAACGGATTGGCCGCATGATCGCGTTGGAAAGCATGGTGCTCTGGCTGCTGGCGTTAGTGCCGGGGTTGGTGCTGGGCTGGTACACCACGGTGGCGTTGGCAAAGAGCTTTAGCACCGACCTGTTTTGGATGACGGCCTACATTGCCCCGCGCAGTTACATCATCACCGCGGTGGGCATCTTGCTAACCATGCTGTTGGCCGCTCGTCCTGCCATCCGCCGCATCGGTCGGCTCAACCTTGCCGAAGCGACCAAAATGCTGACGTGAAACAAGCCCGCACCCCCTCCAATGGCTGCCGCCCCCCGGAAACCACTTCCAGGGGGCGGCGCGTAAGGCCGGATATGGCTCCCCACGGTGGGAGAGGGTCAGTCGGCATTTTCTTCGTGCGGGTTGGCTTCCCCTTCATGGTGATGACGAGAGGGCAGGTCGAGCCTGGGCAAAGGCTTTGCGGGGGTTTCACCGTGGCTCATGGGGTCAAAAACCTCTTGCGCCACCCACAAGTGCTCTGAAGCCGCGGCAAAGGCTGCTTCGGCATAGGCTCGGGCACTGGCAAGCACGGCTTCCCGCGCCTCTTCGCTCAGCGCGTCCAGCCAGCGTTGGCGGGCTTCATCGTCGGGCAAGGCTTCGGCTGAGCGCAGCAGGGCTTGCAAGGCTTGTTCGTCCATAACCACTCCTGAAAAGCAGAGGGAGCTCACTTCCGTTTCGGATAAAGCGCTTCTGCCACGCCGGGCAGAGCGTTTCAAAGGGTACCATGAAACCTGGCCGTCTTCAAGTCGGCGCACAGAGTGGCGGGGCTTTTCAAAAGTCGTGTACTCGGTCGCTCTAAATGCGAAGAACTCTCCCGCCCGAAAAGCGCCAAAAGCGCTTTTCGGGCACCCTCTTCCCTCTCTTAG
>CAYYRG010000138.1:0-4500 GCA_964474015.1 uncultured Anaerolineaceae bacterium
GTCAATCAGGGCTGGGGGTGTTCCCGTTCCAGCCAGATGGTCACCGGGCCGTGGTTGCAGAGTTCCACATGCATGTGTGCGCCGAATTCGCCGGTTTGCACTGGCACGCCTTCGGCCTGCAAAAGTGCGGCGAAACGCTCGACCAGCGGGCGGGCGTGTTCTGGGCGTGCAGCAGCAACGAAGGCCGGACGGCGGCCTTTGCGGGTGTCGGCGTAAAGGGTAAATTGAGAAACCACCAGGGCTTCGCCTTGCACATCCAGCAACGAGCGGTTGAGTTTGCCCGCTTCGTCTTCGAAAATGCGCAAGTGGGCAATTTTGTGCGCCAGGTAGCGGGCTTCTTCTTCGGTGTCGGTGTGGGTAATGCCAACCAGCAGCACGACGCCAGGCCCGATTTCGGCGATGGGGTGCCCTCCAACGAGCACGCGTCCCCACCTGGCACGTTGCAGCAAGACGCGCATCTTGGCCTCCTGGGATGGAATGAGAGAAAAGCACGGGCTTGCCGTGCCCGGACTTCTGTATTGTACCCAAAAGTAGGGCGGCGGGGCTTCTTCTGCTATAATACCAACAACACACCGAGGCCTTTTCTCGCGAGGAGAAGCCATGAAACTTATCGACCTTTCACCGCTCAAGCCCAAACGGGGGCAGCAAAAGGCGGACTGGGCGACCCGTTTGCAGGCGATTTTGCAGCACGGTTGGAAGTGGTATCAGCGCCATCAGGCTGAAGATACCGTCTTGCAGGTGCTGGCCGGCGTGTTGGACAATCGGTTTACGGTCGTACGGGGCTTTCGCCTGCCCGGCCAGGAAGAGCCGCTGCCGCCGGTGGTGCTGGGCCCGCCGGGGGTGTTTTTGCTGTATGTGTGGCCTAAGGCGGGCTTTTTCCGCATCCGGGAAGGCCAGTGGGAAGTCATGCAGGGCAACAGCCGCCGTTACCGTCCCGGCAAGCCCAACATGGTGCAGGTGATCAAAGATCTGAGCAGTGGCGTGGCGTCTTTTTTGCAGAAGAAAACGGGCCAGCCCGTCAAAGTCACGCCGTTGATGGTGTTCGCGAACACCGGAGCCGATGTGGATGCCGTGCGTCCGGATGTCACCCCTTTGTTGCTGGATGGCTTGAAGCGTCATGCTCTCAAACTGACCAAGGCCGACACCGTGCTCACCCCCACAGACTTGCTGAACCTGACCGACGCTTTTCGCCCCAAACCCCTGGCTGCCACGCGCCCCAAGGCAAAGCGCCGTCGTAAGGCTGCTGCCCCCCCTAAAGCGGTACGAAAGGCTGAGCGTTATTTCAACTTCACCCCGCGCCAGTGGGCTGTTTTAGGCGTGCTGGCGGCGCTTGTGCTTTTGACGTTCATGTGCGCCATCTTTTACATTCTCGCCACCGCCACCTGATAGCGGTTGTGCTCCGCTCACGAAATGATGCCCCCTTTTCTCTCTATCGTTATTCCGGCGCACAACGAAGCCCGTCGCCTTCCCGGCACCTTGCAGCAGGTGCTGGGTTTTCTTGCGCACCAGCCCTACCGCGCTGAAGTCGTCGTGGTGGAAAACGGCTCGACTGACGACACTCTTGCCCTGGCACGCCGGTTTCAGGAAGCCTACCCCGACGTGGTGCGTGTTTTCCACGAAACGCGCCGCGGCAAAGGGTTGGCTGTGCGCCGCGGCATGTTGGAAGCCCGCGGCGTTTACCGCTTTTTGGCCGATGCAGATTTGTCGATGCCCATCGAAGAATTGCCCCGCTTTCTGCCGCCCCAATTGACCGACTTCGACGTCGCCATCGCTTCGCGCGAGTTGCCGGATTCCCGGCGGGTGGGTGAGCCTGCTTACCGGCATATTGTGGGGCGGGCTTTTAACCTCATGGTACAGGCGCTGGCGTTGCCAGGCTTTCGCGATACCCAATGCGGCTTCAAGTGTTTCCGTGGGGAGGTGGCCGAAGACCTTTTCCGCCGTCAAACGCTGGAGGGTATGTCTTTTGACGTGGAAATCCTTTTTGTTGCCCGGCGGCGCGGCTATCGCATTGTAGAGGTGCCCATTACCTGGCGCTTCGACCCCGATAGCCGGGTGCGATTGGTGCACGACTCGCTGGGCATGGCTATTGACTTGTTGACCATCCGTTGGCGGGCATTGAGGGGACGGTATGACGCGCCCGAAGCCTGATGTGCGCCTGGAAAAGGCGTTGTGGGAAAGCGGTTATCGTTATGTGGCGGGCATTGACGAGGCGGGGCGGGGCGCTTTGGCGGGGCCGGTCGCGGCTGCGGCGGTGGTTTTGCCCCCCTCGCTGGAACCCGATGCGCTCGCGGGCGTGTTTGATTCCAAGATGATGACCCCTGCCCAGCGGGCATTCTGGGCCCGGAAGGTGCAGGAAACCGCGTTGGCCTGGGCTGTGGGTTATGCCTCGCCGGCAGAGATTGATGCCTGGGGAATCTTGCCGGCGCTTTATGTGGCTGTGCAACGGGCGTTGGCGTGGCTATGCCCCGCGCCTGATTTCCTGCTGCTCGATTATTTGCGCTTGCCGACGTGCGCGTTGCCTCAGGTGGGGGTGGTGAAAGGCGATCAGCAGGTGTTGAGCATTGCGGCAGCGTCGGTGCTGGCTAAAACCCATCGCGATGCCTGGATGGAACGCCTGGAGAGGCGTTATCCTCAATATGGCTTTGCGCGGCATAAAGGCTATGGCACGGCGCAACACCGTGCCGCGCTGGCGCAATATGGTTTTTCCCCTCTACATCGGCGCACGTTTACCGGCAATCGGCGCAAGCGCTGAGGCTACGGCCCACCCCCGCCGCCTTCCAGGGGCGTTTTGCCGGAAGGATCCCAGACGTACACCGTGTCGCCAACATGCGCCCATTCGTATAGCCAGTGCGCGTCGGCGATCGTCAGGTTGACACAACCGTGGGAAGTCCGATAGCCAAAGTAGTCGTGCCAGTAAGCGCCATGAAGGGCGCGGCTTTCGTCGTAATACATCGTCCACGGCACGTCGTCCAGCTGGTAATAATCGGAACGGTCAGCCGCGAAAGCTCCCCGCATTCGGGTGCTTGTGAGTTTCTTGTAAATGTGGAACACGCCGGGCTTGGTCCAAAACGGTGGACGGCCAGTCGATACTAACGTCGCAAATACCATTCGGCCATGCTCGTAGGCTGCCAGCGTTTGCTCGAACAGGTTGACCTCAATCCAGCGCTCACCGCTTACCCCTTCTGGCGGTCTTTGCCGGGGAAAGACCAACGCCACCAGCCGCTGCGGCAGCCACTCGTCGGGGGCAACCATGTACCATTTCATGCCATTGGCTTCGTGGGTGTCGTATACCTGCACGATGTCGTAGCGGTTGAGCCGGTGGTGGGTGTAATCTTTGTGGGTGTAGCCGGGGGTGCGCTTGGTTTTGAGGGGTTGCAACACCCAGCCGAAAGGGTGAGAGGGCGTGCTTTCCAAAAGCACCCCGCGAAATCTGGAAGGCGCCACAGCCCACAGGTCGTTCTTGCGCATCCACCAGCCTTTTTCGTCGACAAGGTAGAACAGCTTGCCGTGGTAGTAGGCTGCCTGCGTGTAGGAGACATATACGAAGCCGGGGGGAAGCTGACGCCCTCGCGTGCCAGCCGCGGCATCTTTCAGGCTGGGGTAGAGCGTCCGACCGCCGTCGCGCAGCACCTGGGCGTAATGCCACTGGCCGGGTAGGCTATCCCATGAAGGCGGGAGAGGATGTGCGGGCAGGGGTTGGGGAGGGTAGGTGTAACCCAGCGCGGCCATACGGCTGAGATAGGCCGAGGGGCCCCAGGGCTCGCAATCGACAGCGTAGTTGGCCGGGTAAACGCCCGGAGGGCACAACACCGGGGCTTTGGGCAAGGCGGTGGACGCGGGGGAAGGCCCTGGTGTGGGGGTGGGAGGCGCGGCGTGTACGGGCGTTGGGTGAGCGAACAACGCAGCAAGGAAAAGAAAAGCCGTCCCCAACAGGGCGGCCACAGACCAATGGAAGGCTTTCATGGGGAGGATTATACCACGCGGCCCAGAGGGCTTTTTCGAGGGGCGCTTTGAGGTTGTCGCAGTTACCCTGAGGGCGGTGGGCCCTCTTTGTCGTCGTACATGACCCACAGCGCCAGATCGGGATAGCGAGATACCATGCGCAAGATGAGACGAATGAGGTCTTCTTTTTTCCAGCGGGCGAGCGTGGCGGCCAGCGGCGGGGCTGGGGCAAATTTCTCGGGATGTGTGTGCCACAAAAGCAAAACTGCCGCGACGTGCTTGCAGCGCCCTGCACTACCCGCCGGGCAAGTGCAGCGAGCATGCACGATGCTGTCGTCTTCTCCGAGACGCACCCACACCTGATAGGGCAAAACAGCCTGCCCCTGACACAGGGCCTCAAGCACCTGCCCCTGCCGGCGCGGATGGCGCACTCGTCCCTCGCGCACATAAACCTCGCCGCGACGGTAGGCGGTTTCCCCAACCCAGCGGCGAATTTTGGCGGTAAAGTCGGGTTTGCTTCCCACGATATGCCCTCCCTTCGGGTACAATACTACCACT
>CAYYRG010000139.1:0-4479 GCA_964474015.1 uncultured Anaerolineaceae bacterium
GGGTGGGGAAGGCGGCCTGCAGGGCGGGGTCGTCAGCCTGGGCCACGGCATCGTACGCGGGCAGCAGAGAAGCGAGCACCGCCGCGCGGGAGACGATGAGGGGCCGCCGGGCCCACCAGACGTGCAAGCGGTTAGGCGGGGGGTGCTGGCCGGTGCTGTTCTCGCGCCGGCTCTCGGCGCCGATTTGTTCGATGGGCAGGTAGGCGGCGAGCAGGGGGGTGAAGGGCATGGGGGCAATTCCTTTGGCGAGGCAGTGGCCGGGCTTCAGCCCGTGCTACGGGCGCTTGTTTACGGACTGGAAGTCCGTGTTACGGGAAAATGGGCTGATGTCTGCGCTCCGGGAGCGCTCGGCTTCTGTAACACGGACTTAAGTCCGTGCTACGCTACCCGGCCAGCAAAATCCGCAGCGCGCGGCGGCCGCGCTCGGCTTCGGGGCCGGGGCTGCATTTGCTGAACCAGTAGTAGGCCTCTTCGTCGCTCATGCGGGCGACCCCGGCGGCGATGGCATCCACCCGGTCCACCCGGCGGAGGGGCCGGGCGGCCAAGAAGAGCAGGGCAAGCCGTACGCCGATGGGTTCGGGCAGGAAGAACGGCTCTCCAAAGCGGCGCACCAGGTCGCCGGGCCGGTGGCCGGCCTGGCGCAGGGTCTGGGCCAGGGCGTCGCCCAACAGCCGCAGAGGTGCGCCTTCCAGGGTGATCTGCCACCAGCGGGGCGGGCTGCCGTTGGCCTGGGCCGGGGTCTTGAGCCACTGATACAGCACGGCCCGATAGCCCTGCCCGTTTTCGGGGAAGGTGTAGAGCACAAAGGGGTGCCCGTCATCCGGCGGCGGGGCCGGGATGGGTTGCGGCAGGCCCTCCTGGGCAGGCAGGGCCTCCTCGGGCACGGTGAACATCCCCTGGCGTCCGGCCCAGGGGATGGGCTGAGCGAAACGGCGGGGGCGGGCCAGCCGCCAGGCGAAAAGCGGCGCTCCGGGGTAAGGGCGGTCGCTGCGGTGGGCTTCCCGCAATGCGTCGTAGGCGGCGGCGTCCAAAGGAAACACCTCCACCAGTTCGGCCACGCCCACTAAGGCGCCGTAGGGCAGGGCTTCGGGGTCCAGCCCCAGTTGGCGCACCCGTTGGGGCCGCCGCGTGGCCGCGGCGTGCAGCAGCAACGGCCCCCGGTAATGCACCTGCCAGGTCCGCAGTTCCAGGGTTTTCTCGCCCCGCAAGATGAGTTCGGCCCACGGCTGGCGCAGGCTGAGGGCTTTCATGCTCCCTCCTCATCTTCGTTGGCCGGTTCGGCGCGCAGGGCCAGTTCGCCGATGCCCAGCGGGTCGAGGGTTTCGGCGAGGTTTTGCAGCGTTTGGAAGTCAAGGGGCTTTGCAGGCTGCAAGGTGAGGGTGAGTTCCAACTCGGCGTCGCCAGCCTGGCGGAGCAGCGGCGTCAGGGCCTGGACGAGGGGGCGGAAGTCCTTGTCGGGCAGGCGCCCGCGCAGTTCAAGGTCGGCGCCGGCGGTGGTGGTGAAACTCAAATGGAGGGCGATGTGGCGCTCACCGGCGGGAAAGAGGGGCAAAGCAGCCGCGAGCGACCGCAGCACACCCAGCGCGGGCTTGGGTGCCGACCGTTCGAGCGAGACCTGCAGGCCCGCGAGGCGCGAAATTTGGGCTTCCTGCGCCAGGTCTTGCAGGCGGGTGAAAGCCTGCTGCACGGGGAAAGCCTCGGTGGCGAGGGCCTGGCGCAGCGGGGGGAGATGCCCCGATGACGAAGGGGAGCCCCAAGCGTCGGCGGTTGGGGTGGTGTCTGGTATGCCGTCGGAAATTTCGGCAGACGAAAGCGGTTGCAGCAGCCCGGCTTGGCGCGCCGCTTCCGGCAGGTAGAGGTACGTATCTTCGGAAATTTCGATCGAGGGGGGTAAGGATAGGGCATCATAGGCCTGTTGGGTGCGGGCATCGTAATACACCCATACGCCCCGCTCGATGCCGTTGCGGATGCTGCGGCGCAGTTGGTTGGGGTCGAGCAACCAGGGCAGGCGCAGGCTTTGGGCGAAGGTGCGGTAGAGGTCGCGGGTGCTCAAACGGTCGCGCCCCTGAGGCCAGGCGCGGGCTTTGAGATAGTACGCCGATTTGGGCGGATCGTCGTGGGTAAGGGCTTTGTTATGTTCCCGCAGCACGCGCACCACCACGGCAACCTGGTCCTGCTGGACGTTGCCCTGCTCCTGAGCGGGCATGGGAACGTGCGCCAGGCGGTCGTGCTCGGCAGGGGCTTCGGCGCTGGGAAAGTAGAGGTGGCGGTAGCAGCGGGCAATGGCGACGGCAACGTCCAGTTTGGCTGCATCGCGCATCTTGCGCAGCCGACGCACCTGCTCTTTGGTGAATTCCTGCAGGCGGTCGCTATCGTCCAACAGGCGCTGGATGGCCAGTTCGCGCTGGGCCTGCTGTACCATGGGCTTGATCTGGTCGGCGTCGGCCACCAGGAAAGCAAGGTAGTTGGCGTACACACGGTGGGCTTCCAGCGCACCGCTGTATTTGAAAATGCGGCGCACCATGTCGGGCGGTTGTTCGGCGGTTTCGTTGGGCACTTTGGCGGCATCGTAGTGCAGGATGACCAGTTGTGGCTGCTCGGCGCGTTCGGGCACGTCGCCCGGCTCCCGCGGGAAAAAGACCACCTGCACCAGGCCGGAAGGCCACATGCGTTGGATGCGTTGGTCCAAATGCGCTTTGGCGCGCAGCCGTCCGACGGCGCTCATTTCGTCGAGGATGATTTTGTTCAGGGAAGGCTCGGTTTTGAAACGGTAGCGGTGGCCGTCAAATTCGAAGAACCAGGCTTTGTCTTCCAGGTGTTCCAGGGCTTTCTTCACCAGGGTGGGGTCGTCGCCGGGCTCCAGCACGGCCAAGTGCAGTTCGTCGGGGCGCACGCCGCTGGGGCCGCTTTGCACCAGGCTGTGCAGGAAAGCGGCTTTGGCGACCCGCTGCGTATAGGGCGGCTTACCCGCCTGGGCCCAATCGCGGTCGGCCACTTGAGCATGGGCAGCCCCGCTGCGGCTGACGATGTCGGCCTCGATGACCTGCTGGAACTTGGGGCGCTCCAGGCGGCTGGTGAGGTCGCCTACGATTTCTGGGTCGGCAAAATCGAGATGATGAGGGTGGATCATAGGCACCGGGGCATCGGGCGTAGCCCAAAGTGCCCGTACCACCCGCGCCAACAGGCGCAGTGCGCCGCGAGTGCGCTGGAAGTTGGGGATGGTGGCGACTTTGTGGCTCAGGATGTAGAGCAGTTCGGGATGGAAGGGGTAAGCCCGCTGCAATGCAGTGTGATAGTCGGCGCGTAGTGCTTTGGCCGGAAGCGCCGTTTTTTGCTCCTCCCAGGTGCGGTAGGCTTCCAGGTAAGCCAGAAAAACGGGTTCGGCGGCCTTGTGGTTGACGTCGGCAAACAGACGGTGGGTAACGATGGCCGGCAGTTCGTCTTCCTCCGCGGGGGTAAGCACGCGTTCCTGGCGGGCTGTGATCTTGCGGAGTTCCTGGAGCAGGTCGGCGGTTTCCTGGGCAAAGGCGTCGTCGTCTGCCGCCAGGGTGAGCACGACCACGACGTGGGGTTGCGAGGCAGCGAATTCCAGCAGGGCCATGAGGAAGGGGGCCACCTGCTCGGCCAAGGTGTGCTTGCCGGCAGCGGCGCGCTTGGCGGCGCGCATGAAACGGGCGATTTCGTCGATGAGGATGAGGGTGGGGCGGTCGCCGATGAGGGCTTCCCACAGAGCCGTGCCCGGCGGCACGCCTTGCTCGTCGTTGGCGCGGACGCGGGCGTACCCTGCCGCGCCGCCGAGTTGGTAGGCCAGTTCGCCCCAGGGGGTGCGCACCACAATGCCGTTGCCGCGGGGTGTGCCGGTGGCCGGGTCGAGGGCGTTGCCGGCGATGGCGGCAATGCGCACCTCTCCCGCTTTGGGGAGCAGGTCGGCGGGGACGAAGCGCGTGGCCAGGTCGGCAGGGAGGTGCCCCTGAGCGGCATGATAGAGGGCAATCAGGTTGTGCGTCTTGCCGCCGCCGAAAGAGGTTTCCAGGCGCAGGATGGGGTTGGCCTGGGGGCGGGCACCGGTCAGACGGCCTAATGCCTCGGTCAGCAGGCTCTTGAGGCCGGAGGTCGGGTAAGTGTTTTCGAAAAAGCGGCGGGGGTCCTGGTAAATGGGGTCGGCTTGCCCGGCGACCACCTGTTGGAGGCGGGCGGCGAAGATATCGTCGCGCAATTCGCCATGCAGCACATCGTCACGCGGTCGGCAGAGTTGGAAGATGGTGGGTAAGGTTGTCATGGGGACACCCTGTAGTTGTGGGATGAAGGAGGTTGGTATAAGTGTACATGAGGAGAGGCAAAAAGTAAATCGGGATGGAACTTTTGAGAAACCTGGCGCCGCGCGCAGTCACAAAACAAAAACCCCTGCCATGGATGGCAGGGGTTGTGCGGTCCCGACGGGATTTCATTCGTCGGTGCGTAACACGAGTTATGGCTCTC
>CAYYRG010000140.1:0-4407 GCA_964474015.1 uncultured Anaerolineaceae bacterium
GCGCGCTCCGCTTCGCGCTGCCACAACGGCTGGTGTGGTACAATCCTTTCACATATTCACGAGGGGGGCTATCTTTCTCTCCCTGGAGGATTTGCATGAGTGAACAATTTGAAACCCCGCAAGAAATTCCCGCCGCCGAGGAAATTACCAGCGACGATAAGTTATGGGCCCTGCTGGCCTATATCTTTGCTCCGCTGGTTTCCATCATCATCATGTTGATGGAAGACAAGAAAAACCGGCCTTTCCTGCGCAAACACAGCGCCCAGGCGCTGGTGCTTGGCATTGTCGGCATTGTGCTGACGATCGTGAGCTGGATTACTATCGTTTTGGCCTGTCTTCCCCTGCTCTGGTGGGTTTACCTCATCTACCTTGGCATCCAGGCCTATCAGGGCAAGGACGTCAACGTGCCGTTGGTCACCGACTTCGTCAAGAACCAGGGCTGGGCATAATCCCCCGGCGGCTTACGAAAGAAGGGCTTTGCCAAACGGCAAAGCCTTTTTGGTTTTGAAGCGCAGCGCCTTTCAGGTGTATAATTTCCCAATAATCATTCCCCCTCTTCCCGGCACCCATCGTAAGGAGGCGAACCGTGGCACTTCCAAAATTTGCTTATTTCGAAGGCAAAATCGTGCCGTATTCCGAAGCCAAAGTGGGCGTGATGACCCATGCC
Organism: uncultured Anaerolineaceae bacterium; assembly: GCA_964474015.1. Classification (GTDB taxonomy): domain Bacteria; phylum Chloroflexota; class Anaerolineae; order Anaerolineales; family DRMV01; genus DRMV01. The sequence goes on from CAYYRG010000140.1 coordinate 668, forward strand.
CTGAACTACGGCACGGCAGCCTTTGGGGGCGTGCGGGCTTACTGGAACGACGAGGAAAAGCAACTCTACATCTTCCGCCCCCATGACCACTTCAAGCGCCTGCTGCGCTCGGCACGCCTGCTGTGCATGCACTTCGACCACACCCCCGAAAGCCTCACCCAAATTCTCAAAGACCTGTTGCGCGCCGAAGACGCTCACGAAGATATGTACATCCGCCCCCTCATTTACAAAGCCGACGAGATGATCGGGGTGAAATGCCACGACATGACCGACGAAATCACCATCTTCACCGTGCCTTTTGGCCGCTATGTCAGCAATGACACTGGGGCGCACGTCACCATCTCAGGCTGGCGGCGCATCGACGACAACACCATCCCGGCGCGCGGCAAGATTTCCGGCGCTTACGTCAACTCGGCCCTCATCAAAACCGACGCGCTGCGGGCGGGCTTCGACGAAGCCTTAGTGCTCACCCAAGACGGCCACATTTCCGAGGGCAGCGCCGAAAACATCTTCATGGTGCGCGACGGCGTGCTCATTACCCCGCCGGTGTACGAAAACATTCTGGAAGGCATCACCCGCCGCACCATCATCCAACTGGCAAAAGAAGAACTCGGCATTGAGGTGGTGGAACGCCCCATCGACCGCACCGAGGTTTACATTTGCGACGAACTCTTCATGACCGGCACCGCCGCCCAGGTCACCGCGGTGACCAAAGTGGACCACCGCCCGGTGGGCGACGGCGTGATGGGCCCCATCACCGCCCGCCTGCGGGAACTCTACGACCAGGTGGTGCGCGGCAAAGTGCCCAAATACCGCCACTGGAACGAGCCCGTTTACACCTGACCCCCGCTTCTCCCCCCACCCTTGCCCCGCCTTCCGTCCGAAGGCGGGGCTTTTTTCCTATGCCTACCTCGGGTGGAAAACCGCCGTTGTTTGATACAATGGAGCCATGCAACACCTGCCTACCATTCTGCGCGCCCGTCGGCGGCGGGAAGCCGCTGCCCGGCAGCGTTTGAGCGCCCGCCTGCGCCCCTGGGGGCTGGGGCTGCTGATGGCATTGGGGCTGCTGGCCGCGGCTCTGGCGGCGGGGGCCGCCTGGGGGTATGCTTCCCTCACCGCCGACCTGCCTTCCCTCGACGCCCTGCCCGCCGACCTCGACGCCCCGGATGGCCTGCTACTCACCCCCACCCGCTTCTGGGATGCCAGCGGTACGCACCTTCTCGCTCCCGCAGCACCCGCACCGACCTACCTCACCCCCGACGCCCTGCCTTCCTACACCGTCGACGCGGTGTTGGTCGCCGTTGAACCGCATTTCTGGCAAGACGGCGGCTACGCGGGCCACTTCTGGCAAACCGGCGCGCCGCCCGGCATCGCCGAACGCCTGGCGCTGCGCCTGCTGCTTTATCGCGAGCCGCCCTCATCGCGCCGCCGCCTGCGCGCCCGCCTGCTGGCCGCCCAACTCGTCGACACCTACGGCCATCGCCGCGTCCTCACCTGGTACCTCAACATCGCCGACTTCGGCCACGACCTCTACGGCCTGGAAGCCGCCAGCCGCGCCTACTTTGGCAAGGCGGCTGCCGACCTCACCCTCTCCGAAGCCGCCCAACTCGCTGCCATCCTACCCAACCCTGCCATCAACCCCTGGGACGCCCCCGACCAGGCCGAGCGCGCCCGCCAACGGCTGGTCATGGCGCTGCTGGCTTCCGGACGCATCACCGCCGACCAGTCTGCGGTGGCGCTTACCACCCCGCCGACCCTCAAGCCGCCCCCCCACGACGCCCCTTCCCCCATCCTCGCCCTGGCACGCCGCCAGCTCGCTGCCCGCCCCTGGCCTATCCCCAGCCGCGGGCTGGAAGTCACCACCACCCTCGACGCCAACCTGCAGGCGCAAGCCGATTGCCTGCGCCAGGCCGTGCTGCATGCCGCCCCGGAAGCCGCCAACTGCCCTGCCGCCCGCCTGCTGCCGCCGCTGCTGCTGGAAACCCCGCTCCCCCCCGATGCCGACCTGGAAGCCGTGGTGCTTTCCGCCTCCACGGGGGAAATCCTGGCCCTGAGCGCCCCCGCGGGGCCTTTACAGCCGCATCCCCCGGGGAGCGCGTTAGCCCCGTGGGTGTATGCCGTGGCCTTCTCACGGGGCTTTTCCCCGGCCAGCCTCACCTGGGATGTGCCCGCGGCCCTGCCCGCGGGCGTCGAGGCCGCCAACCCCGACGGCAAATTCCACGGCCCCATGCGCCTGCGCCTGGCCTTAGCCAACGATGACATCATCCCCGCCCTGCACCTGCTCGACCAACTCGGCCCGCAAACCGTCTGGGCGACCGCGGCCCGCATTGGCCTTCCTGCCCTGCAAAGCCAGAGCGAAGGTGGGTTTGAACTGCTCCTGGGGGCGGGGCATCTCACCCTGGCCGAAATTGCCCACGGGGCGGCAGCGTTTGCTACCCTCGGGCAGTGGAGCGGCTTCCCGATAGGCGAAACCTTGCAGCCGGCGGCGCTGCTGCACGCGGTGGATACCCACGGCAACCTGCGCTTTGCCTACCAGCCCCACCGCCGCGACGTGCTCAGCCCTGGCCTGGCCTACCTCGTGACCCACGTCCTCGCCGACCAGGCCGCCAAATGGCCTTCTCTGGGGCACCCTAACCCGCTGGAAATCGGTCGTCCGGTGGCGGTGCATCTGGGGCAGGCCACCGATGGCGGGGTGTGGGTGATAGGGTTCACCCCGCGGCGGGTAATCGCGGTGTATGCCCGCGGCAAGGCGGTTTCCCAAAGTCGCGACGCTGCCCTGGCCTACTGGCACGCCCTGGCACGGGCGGCGCTTGCCGGGCAACCCGCCGAAGGCTGGCCGCGCCCCCCCGACGTCAGCGAAGTGACGGTGTGCGACCCCTCGGGCCTGCTGCCGACCGCCGACTGCCCCAACCTGGTGGAAGAGGTCTTTTTGCAAGGGCGGGAACCCACCGCGCCCGACAATCTCTACCGCCGTGTGTCGGTCGATGCCGAAACCGGCCTGCGCGCCACCATTTTCACGCCGCCCCAACTGGTGGAAAGCCGCGTGTTCATGATCGTGCCGCCCGAAGCGCGGGCATGGGCGCGGCAGGCGGGGCTTCCCCTGCCGCCGGAAGGCTATGACATGGTGCCGGCAAGCCGCCCCGACCCCGCTGCCAACCTGACTTCCCCCGCCCCCTTTGCCTACGTGCGCGGCACGGTGACGCTGCGGGGCACCGCCGCCGGGGAGGATTTTGCCGCCTATCGGGTGCAGGTGGGCCAGGGGCTGAACCCGCGCCGCTGGCTGGTGGTGGCGGAAGGCAAACAGCCGGTGCAGGCAGGCGTGCTGGGGCAATGGAACACGCGCGGCCTGCGCGGCCTTTATGCCGTGCAACTCATCGTCGCCGACGCGCAGGGGCGGGCGCACACGGCGACCCTCCAGGTGACGGTGGATGCTCAACCGCCCCAAATTGATTTTGCCCGCCCCCTGCCCAACGAAACCGTGCCGGTGCCCGCGGGCGGCGCCCTGGTGGTCCAGGCCGATGCCACCGACGACCTCGCGCTGGCCTGGGTGCGCCTGGAAGTGGATGGCAAGCCCCTGACCACCCTCTACGCGCCGCCTTACACCTTCGCTGCCCGTCTGAGCGCCGGGAAGCACGCCTTGCGGCTGGTCGCAGCCGACGCCGCCGGCAATCAGAGCACCGCGACCGAAACGGTGACGGTGAGGGCCCCCGCGGCGCCCTGAGCGCGCCTGCTCGTTGACT
>CAYYRG010000141.1:0-4396 GCA_964474015.1 uncultured Anaerolineaceae bacterium
CGCCGTCACCCCCCCCCCCACGGTGACCCCGACCCCTTTTCACCCGCTGCCGCCCACAGCCACTTACCAGCCCACACCCACTTTCACCCCCACGCCAACCATCACCCTCTCCCACGCCCGTACCCACCGCCACCCCCCAGCCAGGCACCTTTGGCGCCGGGCCGGCCGCGCCCATCCCCCACACCGACAAGCGCATTAACATCATGCTCCTTGGCTCCGACCGCCTGCCCGGCCGCGTCGATTTCCGCACCGACGCCTTCATGCTGCTTTCCTATAACCCTGAAAGCGGTGCCACCAGCATCATCTCCATCCCGCGCGACACTTATGTGTATCTGCCTGCGCTGAAACGGTGGCATCGTATCAATACGGCGATGGAATTTGGCGGCTTCTCCTTGTTGGCCGACACCTTAGCCTACAACTTCGGGGTACGCCCCCAGCACTTCGTCATGGTAGACTTCCAGGGTTTCGCCACCTTAGTGGATAGGCTTGGTGGATTGAATATCTACGTACCACACCAGCTATGCGACCGGCGCACTCATTACAGCGACCACTACTGCATCGGCCCCGGCAGCGTGCACATGGACGGCAGCCTGGCGCTGTGGTATGCCCGCTCGCGTATCACCACCAACGACTTCGACCGCGCCAGCCGCCAGCAGGCGTTGGTGCTGGCAATGGTGCGCAAACTGCTCAGCCTCAACGGCTTGGCGCGCGCGCCGCAACTCTACACCGCTTATCGCAACATAATCACCACCGATATCAGCCTCAGCGAGCTGACAAAAATGCTCCTCCAAGCACGCCATTTTGATGCCAATGGCATCCGCACTTACCTGCTCCAGCCGCCCGCCCTGCGCCCTTGGACCACGCCGCAGGGCAGTTACGTCCTCATCCAAAATTACCCCCAGGTGCGCACCCTGCTGGAAGAAGCCTTACAGCGGTAAAATTAGGGGGAATCGCACGCTGCCAATCCACCTCACCTCGCAGGAATCGTCCATGCCTTCTCGCCTCAAAACGCTGGAATTGCAAGGCTACAAAACTTTCGCCAACCGCACCCGCTTCGAATTTGGCCCCCACATCACCGCCATCGTAGGCCCTAACGGCTCCGGCAAGTCCAACATCGCCGACGCCTTGCGCTGGGTGCTGGGCGAGCAATCCTACGCCCTGTTGCGCGCCCACAAAACGGAGGATATGATCTTTGCTGGTTCCTCCGAGCGATCGCGCGCCGGTTTGGCCAGCGTCACCGTGACCTTCGACAACGACGATCACTGGCTACCTATTGATTACACCGAAGTCGCCATCACCCGCCGTGCCGCCCGAGACGGCCAAAACGAATACTTGCTCAATGGCCAGCGGGTGCGCCTGAAAGACATTCGCGATCTACTGGGGCACGCCGGCCTAAGTGAGCATACTTACACTTTCATTGGCCAGGGGTTGGTGGATGCCGCCCTGGCCTTGCGCCCCGATGAGCGCCGCCAGATGCTGGAAGGCGCCAGCGGCATCGGCATCTACCGCCAGCGTCGCGAGGAGACCCTCCGCCGCCTGGAGACCACCCGCCGCAACCTGGAACGGGTGCAGGACATTTTGGCCGAACTGGAACCCCGTCTGCGTCGCCTGGAGCGCCAGGCACGCCGCTGGCGTGAAGCCGCCCAATTGCAAGCCGATCTCGACTTGATGCTGCGCGACTGGTACGGCTACCACTGGCATCACACCCAACAACGTCTCGCCGAAGCCCGTCATGCCGCGGCGCGAGAGGAGGAAAAACGCACCGCCGCCCTCGCCCGCCAGCAGGCCGTCGCCGGGGAACTCAACGCCCTGCGCAGCGCCATCCACGCACACCGCGACCAATTAGGGGTTTGGCACCGCCAAACCGCCGACCTCCACCGCCGCATCGAAGCCCTGACCAAAGACCTTGCCGTGCTGGAAGAGCGCCGCCGCGCCTGGCAAACCCGCCAGCAAGAGTGGCAACAAGACCTCGAGCGACTGGAAGCACAAATTCGCGACCTGCAAGAGCGCCTGGCCGAAGCCGAAACGGAAATTTCCCACCGTGAAGAAGCACGTCGCCAAGCCGAGCAGCGCCGTGAAGAAGCCCGCCTGGCTCTGGAAAAGCTGCTCCACCAGCGTCGGGAAGCCCAGCGCGCTGTTGACAAGGCACAACAAGCCCTCGATCGTCTCATCCGCCACCAGGCCGCTCTCGAAGCCCGCCTGAACGATGCGCAAACCCGCCGCCAGCGCCTGCTCGCGGCGCGGGCCGCCGCCCATGAAGGTCTCCCTCCGCTGGAAGCGGCTCTGAAACAAGCCCAAAAGGCTCTCGAAGCCGCCCGTGGCGAACAAGAGCGCACCGCCAACAAGCGCGATGCCGCCCAACAGACCCTGGCTGCCGCTCGCGCCGCCTTGCAAAAAGCAGAGCAGGCCGTGATCGAAAAACGTCACGCCCACGACGCCCTGCGCGCCCAAATTGCTGCCCTGAAAGCCGAAAGCCGAGTGTTGGCCGAGGCCGAGCAAAATCTTACTGGCTACGCCGAAGGCACCCGCTGGCTGCTCAAACAAATCGCCACACGCCACCGCCTTCAAGGCGCTTTTGGCGCCCATTTGCAGGTGCCCGCTGAATTGGAAACAGCCATCGTTGCCGCCCTCGACCGCTTCGCCGAGGCCGTGGTGGTGCAGGGGAACCTCACCAATGCTCCTCTCGACCTCGGGAAGCGCGCCCCTTCCCGCACAGCGTTATTGCCCCTCACAAGCCTGCGCCCACCCCCTCATCTGACCCCACCTGTCGACACCGACGTGGTGGGCATAGCCGCTCATCTGGTAAGCGCCCCGCCCGAGCTGCAGCCCGCGGTAGACGCTCTGCTGGGGCACGTCGTGGTGGTGCGCAGCCGCGAAACCGCGTTGCGTCTGCTGTCCGCCTTGCCCGCTCACGCCTGGGCGGTTACGCTGGAAGGGGAAGCCTTCTCACCGCGCGGGCTGGTGACGGCAGGCAAGCCCACCGGTGGCAGTGCGCTGCGCCGCACCCGCCAGCGGCGCGAACTCGCCCAACGACTGCAATCCCTTCAGCAGCAAGCCGCCGCCGCGGCAGCCGAAGTGGAAACCGCCGAGCAGGCCGTTGCCCAAGCCCGAGAAGCCGTCGCCGAAGCCGAAGCGCACCTGCAGCAGGCTCAGCAAGCCGAGCGCCAAGCCACCGAAAAAGAACATCTCGCCCGTCAAACTGCCGATCGCCAACGGCTGGCTCACGAACGCCAACACGCCGAGGCAAAACGCATAGAAAACGAGCTACAACGGCTGCAAGAGGAAATTGTCAGCCTGGAACAAGAGCACCGCACGCTGCAAACCGACATGAAACACGCACACCAGGCTCTCCAAACACACCAGCGCGCTTTCCAGGCGCTGGACACGACCGAAGCCAATGCCCAGGAAGCCCATTGGAGCACCCAGGTGGCCCTCAGCGCCCAGGCCGAAGAAGCCGCCCGACGCCGCTATGACGAATTACAACACCAGATCGGGAACCTTCAACGCCAATTGGCCAGCCGTCAAAATAAACTTACCGAAGCCCAGGCGCAAATCCAGGCTTTGGAAAACGACCATGCCAGCCTTCAGCAGCACTTGAGCGCGCTGAACAACGAAGTGGAAACCCTGCAAGCCCAAATCAATCCCATTCAACAAGCCCTGACCGCCGACGAAAGCCGTCTTGTGGAAATTGAAGCCCAAGCCGAAGAAGCCGCTCACGGCGTGCAAATTGCCGAACGCCACCACACCCAGGCGCAACTTGCGCTCACTCGTGCCCAAGAGGCGCTGGAAAACTTACGCCGCCGCATCGAAGAAGATTTAGGGCCGGTAGCGCTAGAGTATGAGCCTCACATCGCCGGGCCGCGGCCGCTGCCATTGGAGGGCGTGATCGCCCGCTTGCCTCGCAACACCCATCTACCTGAAGGGCTGGAACAGCGTATCAAGCAGAAACGCGCCCAACTGCGCCGTTTAGGGCCGGTTAACCCGGAAGCCGAAGAAGAATACCACGAACTCCAGGAACGCTACACTTTCCTCACCCGCCAGATGGAAGATCTGCGCGCCGCCGAGGAAAACATCCGTCAGGGACTGGCCGAACTGGAAGATTTGATGCAGACGGCTTTCCACAAAACCTTTGCAGTGGTCAACCGCGAATTCAGCGCCATCTTCACCCGCCTGTTCGGCGGTGGCAGCGCCCGCTTGCTTTTGACCGACCCCGACGATGTCAGCCGCACCGGCGTGGAAATTGAGGCTCGCTTGCCAGGCAAACGCACCCAGCGGCTGGCTATGCTCTCCGGCGGCGAGCGCAGCCTGACGGCCGTCGCGCTGATTTTCGCCCTGCTGAAAGCCTCCCCCACGCCCTTCTGCGTGCTCGACGAGGTCGACGCCATGTTAGATGAAG
>CAYYRG010000142.1:0-4390 GCA_964474015.1 uncultured Anaerolineaceae bacterium
TTGCCCTACGGAAAGGGGTATAATTGCCCCATGCACTTCGCCCCTTTTTGCAGAAGTGCGCACCCTAACGATGGAGGTATGACCATGTCTTTGAAGCACAAAGTGCTCGTCCTCGTCTCGCTGCTGTTGGTGCTGAGTATGGCCCTGGCGGCGTGCGGTTCGCAGGCGACTTCGACGCCCGCCCCTGCGGCCACCCAGGCCCCGGCGGCGACTGAGGCGCCGGCAGCGACCGAGGCCCCGGCGGCCACGGAAGCGCCCGCGGCCACCGAGGCGCCGACCGAAGCGCCCGCCAAGCCTGTCACCATTGAGGTGTATTATCCCGTGGCGGTGGACGCCCCCATTGCCAAAATCCTCAACGGCTATATCGCCGAGTTTGAAAAGGAAAACCCCAACATCACCGTGAAGCCGGTGTTCGCGGGTGGCTATGGCGATGTCAAGACCACCATCCAGACCACCATCGAAGGTGGCGGGAAGCCGCCGGTGCTGGCTGTGATGCTCGCTGCTGACCTGTATGACCTGGTCAATGCGGGCTACATTGTCCCGTTGGACGACTTCATCAAGGCCATGCCCAATGGCGATGCCTACATCAACGACTTCTTCCCGGCCTTCCTGGCGAATTCCAAATACGACGGCAAGATCTGGAGCATCCCCTTCCAGCGCAGCGTGGTGACGCTGTATTACAATGCCGACCTGTTTGAGCAGGAAGGCATCAAGCCGCCCGACAGCTGGCAGGCGCTGGCCGAGGCCGCCCAGAAACTGACCATCCCCGACAAGCGCTGGGGCATCGAATGGCCGTCTGGCTGGCCTTACTGGCTGTTCCAGCCGCTGGCCATCGGCAATGGCCAGAACATCGTGAAATCGCCCACTGAGGTGGTGTTCAACGACCCGAAGGTCATCGAAGCGGTGCAGTTCTATATTGACCTCTCGCACAAGTACCACGCGATGCCTGAAGGCGTGCAGAAGAACTGGGGCAATGCCCCGGCTGACTTTGCCTCTGGCGCTGCGGCAATGATCGTGCATTCCAGCGGCAGCCTGACCGGCATTCTCAAGCAGGCCAAGTTCAAGGTAGGCGTGATGGCCGTGCCTGGCAAGGAGCCCGGCACCTACGCTACCGTGACCGGCGGCGGCAACTTCTACATGCTCAAGGGCGCAACGCCTGAGCAGCAGCAGGCCGCCTGGAAGTTCATCGAGTTTGTGACTCAACCCAAGTACGCGGCGGACTTCAGCATTCAGACTGGCTACATTGCCACCCGCAAGAGCGCTTACGACACCGACGCGATGAAGGCTTATATCGCCAAGGTGCCGCAGGCTGGCCAGTTGAAGGACATGCTGCAGTATGCCGGTGCGGAACTCTCGGTGATGAACCTGGGCAAGGTGCGCAACATTTTCCACAAGTACCTGCAGGCTGCCTACAACGGCCAGATGACGCCTGAAGAGGCCATGCAGAAAGCCCAGCAGGAAGCCGACAAGGCACTGGAGATGTTCAAGTAGCGCGTGTGAAGTCTGATTCGTTCCATAGGGGCGAGGCGCCACCTCGCCCCTATGTGTAAATTCGCCCAGCGACGAGCGCCGTGGGAATTCGTTCCTCCTGCGCTCGTCGGTGTAATCTGTGGATTCTTCGGAGCCTGCCATGTCTGCTGCTGCCCCTCCGCTTTCCCACCGCAAGGCCCCCAAGTGGCTGCCGTATGTACTGATTTCCCCCACCTTGGTGATTGTGCTGGTGTTCACAGCCTGGCCTACGGTGCAGGCTGTTTACATGAGTTTCTTCCGCCAGTACCTCAATTTTGCCAAGTTCCGCACACCCACCTTCATTGGCCTGCACAACTACAAAGAGCTTTTCACCAGCCCCGATTTTTTGCAAGTGTTGAGAAACACGGCCATTTACGTGGTCGGTACGGTGCCGGCAAGCATTGTGTTGGCTTTCCTGTTTGCCTTGCTGGTCAATCGGGCGGTGAAGGGCATTGGCCTGGCGCGGCTGGGCTTCTTCTATCCCACCATTCTGCCCATGGTGAGCGCCGCAACTATCTGGATGTTCTTTTTCACCCCCGATTACGGCCTTTTCAATTCTTTTTTGGAAACCTTCGGCTACCACGGCCCGGAAAACTGGCTGGGGAACCCCCATCTGGCTTTGCTGGCCGTGATGATCGTGGCCGTGTGGAAAAACGCCGGTTATTTGATGATTTTCTACCTCGCCGGGTTGCAGAACCTGCCGGAAGATGTCTTTGAGGCGGCTTCCCTTGATGGGGCCAGTTGGTGGACTCAGTTGTGGCAGATTGCCTTCCCCCTGCTGCGCCGCACCACGCTTTTCGTTTCCACCATTGCGATTATCGATGCTTTCCAGGTGGTGGACCATATTTTCGTGATGACGCAGGGTGGCCCCAGCGGCGCCAGCACGGTGTTGTTGTATTATTTGTGGCAGGTGCGCTTTGAAGATCAGAACGTCGGCCTGGCTTCGGCTTTGACGGTGGTGCTTATCGTGATCATGTTGGCGATTACGATTACCAACTTCGTGCTTTCTGAGCGGGAGGGGGCATGATGGTGAGCAGCGCAAAGCTTCGCAAACGTTTGACGAATGGGTTCCTCAATGCCCTCACGGCAGTGCTGGCCGTGGGATGGGCTTCGATTATCGTCTGGGCGGTGGTCGTGTCGTTTCGGCCTTCCAGTGAGCCCTTGGGGCGCGGCGATGTGTGGTTCGGCCACGCGCTCACCTTTGCCAATTACCTCAAAGCATGGTCGCTGGCCCCCTTTGGCATTTACTATCGCAACACCATCATTATCGTCGGGATGATTTTGATTGCCCAGTTGATTACGATTACCCTGGCGGGCTTTGCTTTTGCCCATCAGGAATTTTGGGGCAAAAAGGCGATTTTCTTCTTCATCCTGCTGCAATTGATGATTCCTGCGGCGGCGCTTTTGGTGCCGAATTTCTCCACGATCCGCAAACTGGGGTTGTTCGATACCACCCTGGCGGTGGCCTTGCCCTATTTTGGCTCGGCTTTCGGCACGTTCCTCATGCGGCAGGCTTTTCTGGAGGTGCCGCGCGACCTGGTCGATGCGGGCATCATGGATGGATGTTCGTGGTGGCAGTTGCTGTGGCACATTTACCTGCCGCCCTCGGTGCCCACGCTGGTGGCGTTTGCCCTCTCTTCGGTGAGCTGGCACTGGAACGAATTCCTGTGGCCGCTGGTGGTCACTTTGAGCAACCGCTCGCGCCCCCTGACGATTGGCCTGGTGCGCTTCACCCAGCTGGGCGAAATTGGGGCGCGCTGGCCTTTGCTGGCGGCGGCGACCATCACGGTGATTGCGCCGCTGTTCTTGCTGTTCCTCATCTTCCAGAAGCAGTTCATCCGCAGTTTTCTGCACTCTGGGCTGAAATAACGGCTGATGTCCCGCCGCTGGCTTGCCAATAGCCTTTTGCTCATTACGGCCGCGGTGTGGGGGCTGGCCTTTGTTGCCCAGCGTGTGGGGATGGACTACATTGGCCCCTTTACCTTTAACGCGGTGCGGTTTGCGTTAGGGGCGCTGGTGCTGGGGGGAATCGTGCGCGCGCGGCAAGGCCGCGGGGCACGATTGGCCCTGCCGCGGGAAAGCGCGGCGCGCGGCCTGGTGTTGGGGCTGGTGCTTTTTGTGGCTTCTTCGTTTCAGCAGGTGGGTTTGGTTTACACCACCGCGGGCAAGGCAGGGTTCATTACAGGGCTGTACGTGGTGCTGGTGCCGCTGGCGGGGGCGTTGCTGCTGGGGGAACGCCACGGCGTGCAGGTGTGGCTGGGGGCGGGTTTGGCCGCTGCGGGCCTTTACCTGTTGAGCGTGACCGGCGCGTGGCAGATGGAAAAGGGCGATTTGCTGGTGCTGGTGAGCGCGTTCTTTTGGACGGCGCATGTCATCCTGGTGGGGCGGTGGACGGTGACCCACGACAGCCTGACGTTGGCCGCGTTGCAGTTTGCCGCTGTGGCCTTGCTCAGCGGCGCCGTGGCAGCGGGCTGGGAGAGTGTAACCTTTGCGGGCCTGCAGGGGGCGATGTGGGCAATCTTGTACGGCGGCTTGATTTCGGTAGGGGTGGGTTATACGCTTCAGGTGGTGGCGCAGCAATATGCCCTGCCGGCGCATGCGGCCATTATCATGAGCCTGGAGGCGGTGTTTGCTTTGTTGGGTGGGGTGGTGTTGTTGGGGGAAAGCGTCAGTATGCGCGGGATGGTGGGGGCGGCGTTGATGCTCGCGGGCATGGTGGTTTCCCAAAGAGAAGCGCCCCCCGACGGCGCGGCAAGCGGCGGCGGGTTGCAAGGGTAGCCGGCGCGTGGCGGTGTGGAGCCTGGAGTCTGGAGGGGGTGCGCCGCTTCCCACTTGATTTTTTTCGCAAATTCGTCTACGCTTAGGCTGGTTGTGGTCATGA
>CAYYRG010000143.1:0-4351 GCA_964474015.1 uncultured Anaerolineaceae bacterium
ACTCCCCACACCGCCTTCCGATGGTATACTTCAAGAGAAGACTTGCCACTCAAAACAACCCGCTTCGGAGGAATGCCATGAAACGCGACTTCATCGCCATTGCCGATTACAGCGCAGCCGAACTACAAGAGATGCTGGAACTGGCGCTGTTGCTCAAACAAGAATGGAAAACCGGCGGCAACAAACCCATCTTGAAGGGCAAATCCCTGGCACTTATCTTCCAAAAGCCCAGTTTGCGCACCCGCGTCTCGTTCGAAATGGCCATGGTGCATCTGGGCGGCTATGCCTTTTACCTCAGCCCGCAGGAAATCGGGCTCGGCAAGCGGGAATCCATCGCCGACGTTGCCCGCGTGATTTCCGGCTATGTAGACGGCGTGATGGCTCGCGTTTTCGCCCATGAGCATGTTGTCGAACTGGCCCGCTGGGCCGACGTGCCGGTCATCAACGGCCTGAGCGACTACAACCACCCCGCCCAGGCCTTCACCGATGCTTTCACCATGTTCGAGCACTTCGGCACCGTCAAGGGGCTGAACGTCACTTTCATTGGCGATGGCAACAACGTCGCGGTTTCGCTGATGCACATCGTGGCCAAGCTGGGCGGCAACTTCACCTGGGCCGGGCCGGAAGGCTACGAAATGCCCGAAAAAGCCATCACCATCGCCCAAACGATTGCGAGCGAAACGGGCAGCCGCCTGCGCTTCCTGCACGACCCGCACGAAGCCGTCAAAGACGCCGACGTGATTTACACCGACACCTGGGTCAGCATGGGCGAAGAAGCCGAAGCCGAGAAACGCAAGCGCGTTTTCCCGCCTTATCAGGTCAACGCCGCGTTGGTGGCCGAGGCCAGGCCTGAAGCGGTGGTGATGCACTGCCTGCCTGCCCACCGAGGCGAGGAAATCACCGACGAAGTGGCCGACGGCCCGCATTCGCTGCTCTTCCGGCAGGCGCACAACAGATTGCACGCCCAAAAGGCCATCCTGGCCCGCCTGCTGGGTGGGTTGTAACGGACCAAGCCGCGGCAGCCTTCCCAGCCGCGGCTTTTTTCTTCGTTTTTCCTGTCACGAGGAGCGTTCCCATGAACATCTGCATTCCCAAAGAACGGCGTCCATTCGAATACCGCGTGGGGTTATCCCCCCACGGCGTTCACACCTTAGTGCGACACGGCCACACGGTTTACGTGGAGCACGAAGCCGGCAAAGGCGCGGGCTTCTGCGATGAAGACTACGAGCGCGCCGGCGCCCGCATTGTCTATTCCCCGCACGAAGTCTTTGGCCGCGCCGACTTGTTGGTCAAAGTCGGACGGCCGCTGCTGGAAGAAATTCAGTGGCTGCAACCCGGAGCCATCATCATGGGGTTGCTGCACCTGGCTTCGGCGCGGCACAACAAAATCACCTACATGCTGGAAAACGACATCACCTCGGTGGCGTTAGAACAAATCGAAACCGAAGACGGCGACCGCCCCGTGCTCAAGCCAATGAGCCGGATTGGTGGGCTGATGGCCGTGCAGGTGGCCGCGCGCCTGTTGCAAAACAACCACGGCGGCAAAGGCATCTTGCTCGGCGGGCTGCCCGGCGTGCCCCCCGCCGAAGTGGTCGTCATCGGGGCGGGCGTGGTCGGCACCTGCGCCACGCGGGGCTTCCTGGGGCTGGGGGCGCACGTCACCGTGCTCGACATCAACCAAAAAGCCCTGGAGCGCATCTTCCAGGCCTTCCCGCAAGTGGGCACCCTGCCCGCAACCCCCTACAATATCGCCCGCACGCTCTCTTTCGCCGACGTGGTGGTGTGTGGTGTACTCAAGCCCGGCGCACGCGCACCGCTGCTCATCACCCGCGAGATGATCAAAAGCATGAAACCGCGTGCTTTGCTGCTCGACATCAGCATCGACCAGGGCGGCTGTGCAGCCACCTCCCGCCCCACCACCCATGACCGTCCCACCTACATCGACGAAGGCGTGATTCACTACGCCGTGCCGAACATGCCCGGCGTGGTGGCGCGTACCGCCACTCATGCCCTCGTCACTGCGGCCATGCCCTACATCCTCGCCATCGCCGACAAGGGCATCGCCCGCGCCATGGTCGAAAATCCGGCCCTCGCGCGCGCCATCAACACCTACAAAGGCGAACTGCGCAACCTGAGCCTGCTTACGCCCGCCGAGGAGAAGTAACCGATGGACTGGAACAAAATCTATCGTTCGCGCATTGTCAGCGCAGAAGAGGCCGTGGCGGTCGTCAAATCGCACCAGCGCATCTTCCTGACCGGCAACTGCTCCACCCCACAAGTGCTGCTCAAAGCGCTGGTCAAGCGCGCCCCCGAACTGGAAGACGTCGAAATTGCCCAGGCGCTCACCGTGGGCACAGCAGAATACGTCGCCCCGGAAATGGAAGGCCACCTGCGGGTGAACACCATGTTCATCAGCGACAACATCCGCAAAGCCGTGCAGGAAGGCCGCGCCGACTTCACGCCGGTATTCCTTTCCGAATTTCCCCACCTCTTTCGCGATGGTATCTTGCCAGTCGACGTCGCCTTCGTGCATCTTTCGCCCCCCGATGAGCACGGCTTTTGCAGTTTCGGCGTAGAGGTGGGCCTCACCAAAACCGCGGCAGAATCGGCCAAAATCATCATTGCCGAAATCAACGAACAAATGCCGCGCACCCTGGGCGACTCCTTCATCCATGTCAGCCGCCTCGATTACATTGTGCCGGTCAACTACCCGCTGGTAGAAGTCAGCATGGCCGCCAAAGGCGACCCCGAAGTGGTGGAACGCATCGCCCAATACATCGCCGACCTGATTCCCGATGGGGCAACCATGCAAATGGGCATTGGCGCCATCCCCGACGCCGTGCTGCGCTACCTGACCGACAAAAAAGACCTCGGCGTGCACACCGAATTGTTCTCCGACGGCGTGATGGATCTGGTCGAAAAAGGCGTGCTCACCGGTGCGCGCAAGACCCTGCACCCGGGCAAGATCATTGCTGGGTTCATCTTGGGCACACGCAAACTCTACGATTGGATCGACAACAACCCCATGATCGAACTCCACCCGACAGAGTACGTCAACGACCCCTTCATCATCGCCCAAAACGAGCGCATGGTGGCCATCAACTCGGCCATAGAGGTCGACCTCACCGGCCAGGTATGCGCCGACAGCATTGGCCCCAAGCTTTACAGTGGCGTGGGCGGGCAGCTGGATTTCATCTACGGCGCTTCACGCGCCAAAGATGGCGTGCCCATCATCGCCCTGCCCAGCCTGGCCATTACCCGCAGCGGCAAACGCTTCAGCCGCATTACCGCGATGCTCAAACAGGGCGCGGGCGTAGTCACCACCCGCAGCCATGTGCACTACGTCGTCACCGAATACGGCGTTGCCAACCTCTACGGCAAATCCATCCGCCAGCGGGCACAGGAACTCATCCGCATCGCCCACCCCGACTTCCGGGACGAACTGACCCACCAGGCCAAAAAGCTCAACTACCTGTAAGCCGTGTGCGCTCTTTGCCACGTTGTGGCGCAACCTGAAGGCAAAAACCATGAACTTTCATCATCGGAACGTCAAAATCGTCGCCACTGTGGGCCCCGCCAGCGAAGACGAGGCCACGCTGCGGGCGCTCATTGCGGCAGGGGTAGATGTCGTGCGCCTCAACTTTTCCCACGGCACGCACGAACAACACGCTGCGGTGCTACGCCGCGTGCGGGAAATCAGCCACCGGCTGGGGAAAGCCGTTGCCGTCTTGCAAGACCTGCAAGGGCCCAAGATCCGCGTGGGGCAACTTCCCACCGAGCCGCTTTCTTTGAAAGCCGACGAAACCGTCATCCTGTACCCAGAAGACGCCTCGCCACCGAAGGAAGCCGACACCAAAGCCATTCCCGTCGATTTCCCCGATCTGCCGCGGGTAGCCCATCCTGGAGGCCGCATCTTGCTCGACGATGGGCACCTGGAACTGCACACCCTCACCGTGGACAAACCCTGGGTGCGGGCCAAAGTGGTGCTGGGCGGCGAACTGCGTTCCCACAAAGGCATCAACTTTCCCGGCACGCCGCTTGACATTCCTGGCTTCACCGCCAAAGATGAACGCGACCTGGCCTTTGGCCTGAAGCAAGGCGTGGACGCGGTAGCGGTTTCCTTTGTACGCAGCGCTGCCGACGTCGCCCGCGTGCGTCAGGCCATCGCGCAAATGGCACCCGAGCGAACCGACCTGCCCATCATCGCCAAACTGGAACGCCCCGAAGCCTTGCAAAACCTACACGAGATCATCCACGCCGCCGATGGCGTGATGGTGGCCCGCGGCGACCTTGGCGTGGAACTCCCCCCCCAACGCGTACCCATTGCCCAAAAAGAAATCATCACGATGGC
>CAYYRG010000144.1:0-4328 GCA_964474015.1 uncultured Anaerolineaceae bacterium
TCGGTTTCGGCAAAACCGTGGCGCAAAATCTGGAACTGGTCAACCGGCTGGACGAAATTCGGGCGTTGGGCTATCCGGTGCTGCTGGGGGTTTCCCGCAAATCGTTCATCGGCTACACCCTCGGCCTGCCGCCCCATGAGCGGCTGGAAGGCACCGCTGCAGCCGTCGCCGTGGGCATCGTGCGCGGCGCGGACATCGTGCGGGTGCATGATGTGGGCTTCATGGTGCGCGTTGCCCGCATGACCGACGCCATCTTAGGCAAACGCCCGCCAGCAGATGCCGTTTGAACGCCTCACCCCCGTTGTTTTTCCATAATCAGCGCGTCTTCCCCATCCACGTAGTACCGCGGCCAGCGATTGACGATCTGGTAGCCCGCCAGGCGGTAAAGGGTCTGCGCGGGGCGGTTGGAAGCCCGCACGGCCAGGCGCAACACGGGCTGCGGCAGGGCTGCTTCGCAGGCTTCCAGCAGTGCCCGCCCCAACCCGCGGCGGCGGTGCGCCGGATGGACCGCAATCGTCACGATCCATCCGGCGCCGTCGATTTCCTGCCCGGCGGCAAAGCCCACCAACTCGCCCGCCCGCACCACGGCAAAACGGGCGACCTCCGGCCACACTAACACGCCCAGCAATTCGAAGAGCGGCCAGGCATCGGTGGGAAAGCACACCTTCTCCAGCCGCTGCAACGCCGGCAGGTCGCGCCAGGTGGCTTCGCGGAGGGTATAACCTTCGGGCAAAGGCAAGAGAGGCGTGGGTTTAGCCTTCGTCTTCCGAATCACCTTCTTGCCGCAATCTCATGAAATCGCCCATCAGGCCGGTGAATTCCATCGGGAAGATGAACTTGGTAGAGGGGCTGGCGCCCATACTCTTGAGGGTTTCGAAGTATTGCAGCGTCATGGTCTTAGGATCGACTTCCTGCGCCACGCTGTAAATGCGCTTCAAGGCTGCAGCAAAGCCCTCTGCACGCAAGAGTTGCGCCTGTTTCTCGCCCTCGGCCTTGAGGATAGCCGACTGCTTCTCACCCTCAGCCCGCAAAATGGCCGCCTGCTTTTCGCCTTCGGCCACATTGATGGCCGCCTCGCGCTTGCCTTGCGATTCGGTCACCACCGCGCGGCGTTCCCGCTCCGCCGACATCTGGCGGTCCATGGCTTCCTGAATCTTCTTGGGCGGTACGATTTCGCGGATTTCCACGTTGGTGACCTTGACGCCCCAGCGCTCGGTCACCTCATCCAGGCGGGCGCGCAGCATGTTGTTGATGTGTTCACGCTCGGAAAGCACATCGTCGAGCAAAATGCCGCCAATGACGGCGCGCAGGGTGGTGGTGGCCATGCCCTGGGCAGCCGCTTCGAAGTTACCAACCTGGATCACGCTCTGCTCGGCATCCAGCACTTTGTAGTACCAGATGAAGTCCACCGCGATGGCGGCGTTGTCTTTGGTGATGCACGTCTGATGGGGGATTTCCCGCACCTGCTCGCGCAGATCGACCCACACGCCGCGGTCGACGAAGGGAATCAGCAACACCAGGCCGGGGCCTTTTGCGCCGACCACGCGCCCCAGGCGGAAGACCACCAGGCGCTTGTACTCGGGCACGATTTTGACAGCGCTGGCAACAATGGAAAACACAATCAGCGCCAGCACCCCAATAAAGCACAGGAAGCCAATCGCAGCGCTACTACCGGCAAACAAGGGAGTGTAAAACATCGTCGAACCTCCTTACAAAACAAAAGGGAAACGGGAAACGGAAAGCTGCGGCTTACGGCGCATCGTCCTCGGCGACGCGCTCAACATACAAAATTAGCCCTTCACGCCGGACCACTTTCACCATCGTCCCGCGCGGAATGGGCTCCCGGCTGCGTGCCGTCCACATTTCACCATCCAGATAAACCGAACCCTCAGGGGCGATCTCGGTGCGGGCTTCCCCCACCTGGCCGATGAGGCGGTCCAGGTCGTGCACCGGCGGGCGGCTTTCAGCCTCCAACACTTTGCGGGCAATCAGCCAAGACGAGCCTCCCACCAGCAGCGAAACCGCCACCGCCAGCCAGGGGGAAACCGCGCTGCCGCCGTGAGGTGTGCGGAAGATGAAAGCCGACCCCACCATCATCGCCAGCAGCGCAAGGGCCAGCCAAACCTTTTCGCCCCGGCCACGTCGCAGCGAAAGGCCAAAAAAGCCCATGCTTACAATCCACACCCCCACTGCCCAGGCATTGACGGCCAGCCGGGTTGCCATGTAGCCTGCCGCCAGCAACAGGGAAAGCGCCGCGAGTTCCAGCAGCCCCGTCCCTGGCGTGATGAGGGCCAAGATCAACACCACTGTGCCACTCATCAACAACAGGTAAGCCAGGTTAGGGGTAATCCATGCTTGAGGCATTGGGCTTCATCTCCTGAAAAAAAGGGCCCCGCACACATTTCTATTATACCTGCAAATGTGCATTCCAACCGCCGCACAGCGCAACTTTCCAAGCGCCGGGGGGTTTCTGTTTACAGCCTTCTTGTGGAGGAACGCTTTATGCCCCGCCCTGTCGCGTTGGTCACAGATAGCACGGCCTACATCCCCAAAGACTTGCTGGAACGCCACCGCATTCGCGTGGCCCCTCAAATCTTGATCTGGGGGGACGAATCTTTTCAAGACGGTGTGGACATCACCCCCACCGAGTTCTACCAGCGCCTGGCCACCGCCAGGGTGCTCCCCCAAAGTACGCAGCCGGCGGTCATGTCTTTCGTGCAAATCTTCAGCGAACTGGTCGAAAGCGGCTATGACGTGCTGGCCGTGGTGATTTCGTCAAAACTTTCAGGAACTTATCAGGCGGCGATGCAGGCAAAGCAAGCCATTGCCAACGGCGAAGTAGAAGTCGTGGACTCCCACACCACCGCGATGGAATTGGGCTTTCATGTGCTGGCAGCCGCCCGAGCCGCCGAGCAGGGCGCCTCGCTGGAAGAATGCAAAGCCATCGCCGAACAGGCCCAGCAGCATACCGGGGTGATCCTGACCGTGGACACCCTGGAATTCCTGCACCGCGGCGGGCGCATCGGCGGCGCAAGCCGCTGGTTCGGCACGGCGCTGCGCATCAAGCCGCTGCTGGAAGTGCGCGACGGGTTGGTGCAGCCGCTGGAAAAAATCCGCACCCGCCGCAAAGCCCTGGCACGTTTGGTGGAAATCACCGTGGAGCGGGCGCAACACGGCGGCCACCCCATCCGCCTGGCAGCCCTGCACGCCAACGCCGAAGACGACGCCCGCTGGCTGCTGGCGCAGGCTTCTGCCCAGTTGCACCCTGAAGAAGCCCTGGTCTCCGATGTCAGCCCGGTGGTCGGCACCCATGTCGGTCCGGGCACCGTCGCTCTGGCCTACATGGCCGGCATGTAACCCTTTCGCGAGGTATTCCCATGAGCAACCCCGTCGCTGTCGTCACCGACAGCACCGCCTCCCTTCCCCAGGAACTTGTCGAGCAATACCACATTCACGTTGTGCCGTTGCAGGTCGTCTGGGACGGCAAATCGTACCGCGATGGTGTGGACATTACCCCCGAGGCATTCTACGAACGGCTGGGCACGGCCAAAACGCTGCCCACCAGTTCCCAGCCCTCGGCCAAAGACTTCGCCAACACTTTCGAGCCGCTTCTGGAAGCCGGTTACGACATTCTAACGGTGGTGATTTCGTCGAAAATGTCGGGCACCTTGGCATCGGCAGCCCACGCCAAAGAGATGTTAGGCGCCGACAACATCGCGCTGGTCGATTCGCTTTCCACCGGCATGGAAACCGGCTTTCACGCCCTGCTGGCCGCCCGCGCCGCAGCCGACGGCGCCTCGCTGGAAGAATGCAAAGCCATCGCCGAGCGGGCTCGCGACCACAGCGGCTTCGTGCTGATGGTGCCAACTCTGGAATTCCTGCACCGCGGCGGACGCATTGGCGGGGCAAGCCGATGGTTCGGCACGGTATTGCGCATCAAGCCCATCCTGGAAGTGCGCGGCGGGCGGGTCGAACCGCTGGAAAAGGTACGCACCCGCAAAAAAGTCATCCAACGCATGGCCGATATCGTGGTCGAGCGCGTCGGCGACGCCCATCCCTTGCGGCTGGCCACCCTACACACGGGTGCGGTCGAAGAAGCCCGCCAGGTACAGGCGCAACTGGAAGCCCGCCTTTCACCCGACGAATCGCTCTTTGGCATGGTCAGCCCGGTGATCGGCACCCACGTCGGCCCCAACGGCATCGGGGTGGTCTACGTCGCCGGCCTGTAAGGCGGTATAATTCGGGGCGATACCCCTCCATCCATCCAAAGTTTCAGGGCCGGCGAAGCGTTCGTCGGCCCTGAAACGCGCTTGAAGCGGTCATGCGAC
>CAYYRG010000145.1:0-4249 GCA_964474015.1 uncultured Anaerolineaceae bacterium
GCGGGCTTACCTGATGTTCTTCGCCCGCTGGGACCTGGGCGGCCCGTGGAACAGCCAGGGCATTGGCGGCATCGTGCGCTGGCTGCGCCGGGTGTGGGCCATGGTCACGGAAACCGCCGCTGCCGAGCCGCCCGCCAAGGCCAACGCTCAGGCCGTGCGGGCGCTCCGGCGCAAACTGCACCAAACCCTGGCGCACGTCACCCACGATTTCGAGCACTTCGAGTTCAACACCATCATCGCCGCGCTGATGGAATTGCTCAACGAGATGCAGCGCCTGCGCCAGCAGGAAGGCGTGGTGGGCACCGAGGCGTGGCAGGAAGCCCTGAGGCTCTACGTCCTGATGATGGCCCCCATTACGCCGCATGTGGCCGAAGAGTTGTGGGTCGAGGTACTGGGGCAACCCTATTCGGTGCACACCCAGCCCTGGCCGCAGGTGGACGAAGAGGCCACGAAGGAAGACGAAATCACCTTGGTGGTGCAGGTCAACGGCAAAGTGCGCGACCGCATCACCGTGCCGGTGGGCATACCGGCTGAGGAAGCCAAAGCCAAAGCGTTAGCCAGCGAAGCCGTGCAGCGGCATCTCAAGGGCAAAGCGCCCCGCAAGGTGATTTACGTTCCGGGCAAACTGGTCAACATTGTGGTG
Organism: uncultured Anaerolineaceae bacterium; assembly: GCA_964474015.1. GTDB lineage: Bacteria > Chloroflexota > Anaerolineae > Anaerolineales > DRMV01 > DRMV01. Next base: position 644 of record CAYYRG010000145.1, read on the forward strand.
TGAGGGCGTAACCTCAAAATCAAAAACCTGTCAGGTTGGCAGACCTGACAGGTTTTTTCTGTTCAAGGTGGCGAAACAGTTTCATTCAGCGACGAAAGCCACGCCGACCAACCCTTCGCCGGCGTGGACGGAAAGCCCCGGCGTCAACTCGGCGTAAAGGCGCTCTTCCGGGCAGGGCATGGCTTCACAAAGCATTTTCTCGAATGCGCGCGCCTCTTCCAGGGCGTTGATGTGCAGGATGCTGAGCCGCTGCGGCGGGCGTTCCCCTATGTGTTGACGTGCCAGCGCGATCACCCGCTGCCAGGCTTTCCGGCGGGTGCGAGTCTTTTCCAACAGCGCCAGTTCGCCATTTTGGATGGTTAGGATAGGGCGGATGTTGAGCACGCCTGCCATCTTGGCGGCCATGTGGCTGACGCGGCCACTCATCGCAAGGTACTTCAGCGTGGCAAGGGCCGCAAAAAGGTGCGTGTGCTCACGAGTCCACTCGGCGGCGGCAATGGCTTCGTTCACCGAAGCACCGGCAGCGATGGCTTCTGCTGCGGCCAGCACCATGAAGCCTTCCCCCATGCTGAGCGAACGGCTATCGACCACGGTGATGTCGCGCTGAGGAAGCATGGCGCGCGCTGCCTGGGCGGCTTTCCAGGTGCCGCTGACCTTGCTGCTCACCGTAAAGCAGAGCACCTGCTCGGCCCCTTGCTCGAACGCTTCCAGGAAGGCGTCGACGAATTGCCCCGGTGCAGGCGCGGCGGTGGTTGGCAGACGGCCTTCTTCCCTGATGCGGGCAAAGGTGGCGGCATCGTCCAGGTCGTACACGGCTCGCAGACTCTCGTCGCCGAAGTGCACCATGATGGGCACCTGCCAGATGCGGTGCCGCGCGGCGACTTCGCGAGGCAGGCTGGCGTCGGTATCGGTTACCAGCGCGATTTTTGGGGTAGTCATGGGCACCTCAATGGGAAAGTTGTCGCTTGCTCCAGGCGATGCTCCACAGCCCGAAGGCGATGCAGGCTGCGTTGATGAAGCCGTTGAGCAGGCCGTTGGCAAGCGAAAGCGTGTAAACCTGGTGCTGGAGGTTGAAACTGAAATCCAGAACACCCAGGAAGGTCAGCGCGCCGCCTGCGGCAGCCGTCCAGAGTGGTGCAAAACGGCTGTTGCGGAAGTTGGCGCGTGCGGCCTGCACCAGCAGGGGGGTGAGCCAGGCCAGGTCGGCGAGAGGGAAGGCCGACTCGTAAATTTGTATCGCCCCGCCCGCGTGGGGAAAGGCGAAATAGGTGGCCCACCACAGCACGATGCCGAGGGCAAAGATGGTTTGCAGCACACCCATGTTTTTGGCTTTCATGGTTTCCTCCAAAGCGGCGTAGGGTCAAGTCGAAAAGCCGCGGCCTTCCGGCTTCCGGGGCCAGCGAGGAATGAGCATGGGCACCGCTTGCCGATAAGCGCGATAGGCCGCACCGTACTCGGCCAGCAATTTGCGTTCCTCGAAGTAGGCCCCAACGATGATGTAAAGGGTCAATGCAGCGTAGAACAGGGCGGTGTTGAGCGTCATGGCGGGCATGAGCCAGATGAAGAGTAAACTGCCGCTGTACATCGGGTGCCGCACCCAGCGATACGCGCCGCGGACGACCAGGGTGGCTTCCTGCGCCGGTTTTTCGGGGCGCAGCCCTAAAAATGCCCATAAATCGGTGCGCAGGGTGGCGTCGGCGGCCAGCGCCAGTCCGGCAATTTGCCCTGCCGTGGTGAGGTAAACCCAGGGAGGATGGAGGACGTAGAGCACGCGGTCGGGCAGCGCCGCCGGCAGGCCCAGCAGCGGGATGAGCCCCAGGGTAAAGACCACATTGTAGGCCAGACGGTACCAGCGGGACGCACTTGCCCCCAGATGTTGGCGCACCCACTGCTTGGCCTGGTGTGAAGCCGCCAGGGAGTGGAGCAGGCCATATGCCCCCACGGCGAGGAAAATCAAAAAGGCGTTGTGGAGCATGATGCTGGCCTCGCATGGTGGGAGGGAGGTGAGCAGGGGAATGACCGTTCCATTTTACCATTGCTGGTTTTGCCCTGAAACGATGTACAATTAGGCAGAAAGTCCTTATTTTTCCCCTTTGGAGGTAGCCATGAGCACCAAATTGCTCTTTCGCGGCGGAACCTTAGTGACGGCTTCTGAGATGCTTGAGGCCGACGTGTTGGTTGCCGGTGAGAAAATCGCGGCGGTGGGGCGCGACCTGGTCGCTGCTGATGCCGAGGTGGTCGATGTGCGCGGCAAATTCCTCTTGCCGGGTGGCATCGACCCGCATGTGCATTATGATCTGCCCATGTTCGACACCGTTTCTTCAGACGACCACTACACCGGCACCAAGGCTGCCGCGTTCGGCGGCACCACCACGGTGATGGATTTCATCCCCCAGGATTGGCCGACGCTGGAAGAAGCCGTGCAGGCCTGGCACCAGAAAGCCGCCAAAGCCGCGGTGGATTATGGCTTCCACATGAACATCACCCGCTGGGATGAGCGCACCCGCGCTGAACTGCCCCGTCTGCCCGCATGGGGCATCACCACCATCAAAGTGTTCATGGCCTACAATGGCCGCCTGCGCCTGCAAGATGGCGAAATTTTCGCGGCCATGCGCCTGGCGTGGCAGCATGGTATCCTCACCATGTTGCACGCCGAAAACGGCGATGTCATTGATATTTTGGTGCGTGAAGCGCTGGAAGCCGGCCATACCGAGCCGATCTGGCATGCCCGCACCCGGCCTGCTGAAGGGGCGGTGGATGCGGTGCTGCGGGGTGCCATGCTGGCTGCCCAGGCCGAAGCGCCGCTCTACATCGTGCACATGAACACCGCCGGCGGCGCGGAAATGCTGCGTTATGCCCGCGAGCAGGGGCTGCCGGTGATGGGCGAGACCTGCCCGCAATATCTTTTCTTTACCGAAGACGACCTCGCCCGCCCCGATGGCGCAAAATGGATTTGCTCCCCGCCCATGCGCACCCGCGACGACAATGAGATGCTCTGGTATGCGCTCGAACAGGGCTGGATGAGTACCATCGGCACTGACCATTGCCCCTTTTTCTACGACGGCACGAAACCCATCGTATACGAAGGCGAGGAAATCGCCATCCCCGGCAAGGAACTGGGCAAGGACGATTTCACCAAAATTCCCAACGGCCTGCCCGGCGTGGGTGACCGCCTGCCCGTGCTGTGGACGAAGGGCGTGGTCGAAGGCCGCTTCACCCCCCAGCAGTTCGTGGCCTACACCAGCACCAACCCGGCTAAAATCTTCGGCCTTTACCCGCGCAAAGGCACCCTGATGCCTGGCGCCGATGCCGATATTGCCGTGTGGGACCCCGACCGCAAGGTCACTTACGGCGTTGCCGTAGCGCAGCACCGCACCGATTACAACCTCTACGAAGGTTGGGAACTCACCGGCTTTCCAGTGCAGGTTTACCTGCGCGGCCATCTCATTGTGCGGGAAGGCGAATGGCTGGGGAAGCGAGGCATGGGGCGCTTCCTCAAGCGTGGCCGCCCGATGGTGTTGTGACCCCGCAACTCGCCGTGCGGGAAGGCCAGGGGGAGCACTCAAATGTTGTAGAAAGGGCATTCCGAGGCTTGATCTCTCCCCT
>CAYYRG010000146.1:0-4223 GCA_964474015.1 uncultured Anaerolineaceae bacterium
CGTGGCCTTGGGGGGCGCGTCAGCGCCGCTTTTTGTTGCGGCCGCCGGAGGCGGTGTAGTAAGGCGGCGCGCTGATGAGAAAGATGCGGCTCAGGCGCGGGTCTAACATGCGCGAGCGCAGGCGGGCGTCAATCTCTTCCAGCGGCAGGGCGGTGGTGATGACGGTTGGGAGTTCGGCGTTGTAGCGGTAATTGAACAACTGATATAGTTTTTCGCGCGCCCAGGGGGTGGTGGCCTGGGTGCCCAGGTCGTCCAAAATGAGCAATGGCGCGGTGCGGATTTCTTCGAAACGGCGGTCGTAAGTGACGGTGCTGTTGGGGTTGAAGGTGGCGCGCAGGTGGTCGAGCAGGTCGGGCACCACCACGAAGAGCGGCGGGAAGCCCATGCCGGCGCGATAGTTGGCAATGGCTGCTGCCAGGTGGGTTTTGCCGTTGCCGTAGGGGCCGGTGAAAATCAGCCAGCCTTCGGGGTTCTCGGCAAAGGCGCGGGCTCCTTCGAAGGCCTTGCGCAGGCTTTCGGCGTCGCGGGCGGGCAGGCGCTCGTCTTCACGCAGGCTGAAGTTGCCGAAGGTGTATTTGCTCATCAATGCCAGGGTGGAAAGTTCGGAATGGCCGGTATCGTCGGTGGGGCGGCGATAATCGGGGGCCTGAATGTGAAGGCGGGTGACCAGTTCGGGGTCTTGCAAGCGGGAACGCAGGCGCGGCTCGATTTCGTTCAGCAGCAGGTTGGTGGTGATGACCGTGGGCATGCGGTTGATGTAACGGAAATTGAGAATCTGGAAGAGTTTTTCCTGCGCCCACGGCGTGGCGCTTTGCGTGCCGAAGTCATCGAGCACCAGCAACGGCACCTGGCGGATTTCTTCGAAGCGTTCCTCGAAAGAATCCGAAGGGTTGCCATAAGCGAAGCGGAGGAAGTCGAGCAGGTCGGGCACGGTGAGGAAAAGGGTGGGGGTGCCGTGGCCGACAACATGGTTGGCAATGGCGGCGGCGAGGTGGGTTTTCCCGCAGCCATAGCCGCCCATCAACAACAGCCAGCCTTCAGGATGCTCGGCAAACTGGCGCGCGGTGTTGTAGGCTTGTTCGAGCGAGGCAGCCTGCACGGGGCCGATACCGATGCGCCCGCGCGGTTGAAAGGTTTCAAAGGTGAGGTGGCTCAGCTCGTCAAGATGGCTGAGGGCAAAGAGGCGCTTGCGACGGCGCTCGTCGAGCGATTCGTAGCGGCACACGCACGGCACCACCTTGCCAAACAGGGGGTGGTCGGGGGGCACGTCGAAGCGCACATACCCCACGCCGCCACATACCTGGCAGTTGGGGTCGCCTGGGAGCAGATGGCGGGATTTATTCGTAGAAGTCGGCGAATTTGTCGTTGAGGTAGCGGCGGCGATCCTTTTCAGAATCTCCTCCAAGGGTTCGGTCATGGCGTCCCTCTTTTTGCCAGCGGGTGAGGATGGCTTCCACGTAGCGCCAGTTGCGGGCGTTGTGGGCTACGGCGAGGCGGAAGGCTTCTTCGATCCACTCGTAGGGGTAGGCGGCCTCGGCTTCTTCGAGCTGTTCAGCGAGAAGCGGTGTGATGGGGCCGATGTGCTCCTCGTAAAGTCGGAAGATGTTGGGGCGTTCCAGGTAGAGGTGCACGGGGGCGGTGGGGTCGGGGGAAGGCCGCCAGTGCCCGGCGCGTACTGCGTCGGCAGCCGCGCGCCCCCGCGGGGTGTTGAGAAAATACAGGGAGATGGCTTCGTCGCCGAGTGTGATGGTTTCCTGCAGGAAGACGCCTCGCGCCACGGCCCGGGAGAGTGCTTCATCAAGGGCGTTTTCCCGACGGGTGGGCTCGCTTTCCAGCCCGGCCATGAAAGGCTCGTCGGCCAGGAAGTCGGCGCGGGTCAGGTAGCGATAGCGCCCCTCGGCCTGGCTCAGCCGCCAGAAGGCGTAGAGCACCACTTTGAGCTCGCCGAGGTGGTCAATTTCCGGCAGCAGGCGGGTGAAGAAGGGGGCTGGAAGGGGTACCAGCAGCACCTTGCCGGGGGGGAAGCCGGAAAAAGGCATGGCGGCACCTCGGGATTAGCGCATCAGAACGCTGGGGTCGATGTGTTGGTGCGCGGCGTCTAAGAAGCGCGCCAGTTCTTTTTGGAAGACCAGTTCCACCTTGCCGGTGGGGCCGTTGCGGTGTTTGGCGATGATGACTTCGGCAATCCCCTCTTTCTCGGTCTCTTCGTCGTAAACCTCTTCGCGGTAGAGGAACATTACGACATCGGCGTCTTGTTCCAGCGAGCCCGATTCGCGCAGGTCGGAAAGCATGGGGCGCTTGTCGGTGCGTTGTTCCACGGCGCGGGAAAGCTGGGCTGCGGCCAGCACCGGCACGTTGAGCTCGCGCGCCAGGGCTTTCAGGTTGCGAGAGATTTGTGAGACTTCCTGTACGCGGTTTTCGGAGCGGGTGCCGCTGCTCATCAATTGCAGGTAGTCGACCATGATGAGATCGAGGCCGTATTCCATGTGCAGGCGGCGGCATTTGGTGCGCAACTGGATGGGGGTTATCGCGGGGGTGTCGTCCAGGAAGATGGGCGCCTGGCTGAAGGCGTCAACAGCCTGGGAGATTTTGTCCCACTCGGCGGGGCTGATTTCGCCGGTACGCAGCCGCTGCGAGTCGATGCCGGTTTCCTGTGCCAGCAGGCGCTGCACCAGTTGTTCGTTGGACATTTCCAGGGAGAAGATAGCCACCCGCTTGCGGTGGCGCTGAGCGGCGGTTTTGGCGATGCTGAGCAGGAAGGCGGTTTTGCCCATGCCGGGGCGGCCAGCCACGATGATGAAGTCGGAAGGCTGGAAGCCGCTGAGGAGTTTGTCCAGGTCGATGAAGCCGGTGGGAATGCCTAACGCTTCGCCCTGGTGGGTGCGCAGGTGGTCAAGGTAGTCGTAGTAGGCGCTCAGCACTTCGCGAAAGGGCTTGACGCCGCGGGTAATGCGCCGCTCGCTGACGTTGAAGAGGGTCTTTTCGGCTTCGTCGAGGATGGCTTCCACGCCGAGGTCGCGCTGGTGTGCCAGTTGAGCGATGCGTTCGGCGGCGGCCAACATGCGGCGGCGTACCGATGTCTCTTCGACCAGCCGGGCGTAGTGAGGGGCGTGAAGCGAGGAGGGGACGTCGGTCGTGAGTTTGATGAGGTAAGCCCGACCGCCGACTTCGTCCAGATGCCCGGCGCGTGCCAGTTCCTCCATGACGGTGAGGATGTCTACCGGCTGGCGTTCCTCACTCAGCCGCGCGATGGCTTCCCAAATCCACCGGTGGCGGAGGATGAAGAAGTCTTCGCCTTTGAGGATTTGGGCTACCTCGGGGTAAATGTCGGGTGAAATGAGCACAGCCCCCAGCAAAGCGGCTTCGGCCTGCGTGTCGTGGGGCGCGAGGAGAGCCTGAGGGGCCTCGGCCAGGTCGTTAGGCGGGGGTGTTTCCTCGGGAAGGGTCATGGTTTGTCGTCTTCTTCCGGTTGGTCGGGCTCGCTATCGGGCTTTTCCAGGTCGTCGAGGTCGATTTTTTCCAGAAAGTCGGCAAAGACGGAGAGGCGGTCTTCGTCGGTGGTTTCCGGCGGCGTGCTTCCTGTGGGGGAAGGCTGGCTGGCGGCGGAAGCAGCCGGCTGCGCCTGGGCGCTTTCGGGCGGGGGCGGCGTAGGGGCCTGCTCGCCGCTTTGTTCCATCCCTTCGTCGGGGACGATGGCGGCTTCTTCCATCACTTCGCGCGCGACGAAAATCGGCACATGGGCGCGCACCGCCAGCGCAATGGCGTCGGAAGGGCGGGCGTCGATGTTGTAGACCCGGCCTTGATGGGAAACCACCAGATTGCCGTAAAAAGTGTTTTCTTTCAAAGCGGTTACTTCGACACGCTCCAGCCGCGCCCCCAGCACCTCAAGGATGCGGCGCATGAGGTCGTGGGTCATCGGGCGGGCGAGTTCCACTTCGTGCAGGGCCAACTGGATGGCGTTGGCTTCGAATGCACCAATCCAGATGGGCAGGTAGCGGTTGGCGTGCCGTTCGCGCAGCAGAATGACCTGTTGTTGGGAGACCAGGCTCACGCGGATGCTGTCGATGACGACTTCTACCATGTCGGACATGCTTCTCTCCTCGTCAATCAGGCTGAGTGCAGCCGTGGGGACGCCTTTATTCTATCATCTTTCACCCCATCGGCGCAAAGAGGAATGCGGTGTGCGGGGAGGCCGCGACGGCGTGTCGGGGGAGATGGCGACT
>CAYYRG010000147.1:0-4194 GCA_964474015.1 uncultured Anaerolineaceae bacterium
GAGGGTTTTCATGGGGAAGTCGGGGAAGTCGCGTAGTCGTTTAGTCGCGTAGTCGTTTAGTCGGGAAGTCGGGGTAGTTGTTTGGTCGGCTGGTCGTTTCATCAAAGTGTCCTGAAACGTCCTGAGCGGAGCGCCCGAAGGGCGCGGAGTCGAAGGACGGGCAGTCGCTCAGGCGGAAATCTCGGCGAGGAAATCTGCCACGGTTTGCATCACCTGCTGGTGCAGGGTGAGGGTGTCGGCGAGGTCGGCGGGGTTTTCCAGGCTGTGGTCGCCGCGGGGCAGCAAGAGGGCGCGGGCGTTTGGGTTGGCTTCCACCGCCTGCCAGGCGTCGGCGTCGAAGGCGGGGTCGCCGCGGCTGGCGACGAACAGCGCGGGCGAATCCACATAACGGGCGGCTTTTTGCACCGCGGGGAAGGCCAAAAGCGGCGTGAACCACAGGGAAGCCCCCAGGTCGGCCAGCGCGCCCATGCCCCACAGCGCGCCCATGGTGAGCGTGCCGATGGATTTGCCCACCAGCACCACGCGCTTCACCCCGGCGCGCCGCCGCACGGCCTGGAGCGCGGCCTGGGCATCGGCCAGCAGCCATTGCAGGCGGGTTTGCGGCTCGGCCTGCTGGAAGGCCTCGGTGCCGTAATCCACCCACGCCGCGGCCACGGGGATGCCGCGCGCGGCCAGCGCCAACGCGGTGTAGTGCAGCAACGGCTTGTCGGGGGTGTAGCGCATCCCCGGCAGCACCAGCGCCGCCCAGGCGCCGGGCTTAGGCGGAATGCGCCAGCGTAGGGAAAACGTTTTGCCCTCCCAGCCGGCGAGGGTTTCGGTGGCGAAATCGAGGGTGGTCATGGGTAGCCTCCTGATACGAGGGGGAGTGACGTTTTCCGATGATAACACAAACGAGGGGCTGCTGGGGCGGCAGCATGGGTGTGACTTCTGAGCAAAGCCTTGACAGGCGCCTCTTTGCGGTGTAATATACTTTGCAGCACAAAGAACTTTGTTGTATTCCCAAAAAGGAGGTTGGCAAGATGACGACCATTCGTTCGGAAGAAGCGCAAGAAGCCCTGCGGCTGGTGCATGAGACCCAGCGGCAAATGCGACGCCTGGTTGCAGCCGGGGGCGCGGCCTATTACCTTTGGCTGTGGGGCGTGATTTGGGTGTTGGGGTTTAGCGCGGAATATTTCCTGGGGGCTGGTTCCACCGTCGGGTGGATATGGGCAGGGTTGGATACCGTGGGCGCTGTGCTTTCCCTGATGATCGGTTGGCATTTTGGCCGGAAGTTGCGTTCCTCGCGTGGCACCAGCCTGGGGCTTGTCTGGCTGGCCTGGTTGGTGTATGGGGGGCTTATCATCTACTTTGCCCAGCCCCAGGATGCCAATCACCTGACGCTGTTGATTGCTTTGCTTGTCATGCTGGCTTATGTGGTTAGCGGCGTGCTCTACCGCAGCGCTTTCTTCGTCGTTTTGGGCGTTGCCCTGACGGTGTTGACGATTGTGGGATTTGTGCTCTTCTCGGGAGCCTTTAGCCTGTGGATGGCCGTGGTGGGTGGCGGTGGACTCATCCTTGCAGGGGTGTATGTCTGGCGGGCGTGGAGGTAAGCCATGGCGCAGATCAACGAACTGATCCATCAGCCAGTGCGGCTGCGCATTATGGCGGCCCTTAACATGCTGGAAACCGATGAACGTGTGGATTTCAGCACCCTCCGGGAGTTGCTGGACGTTACCGATGGTAATCTGGCAACCCACCTTCGCAGGCTGGAAGATGCGGGCTACGTGCAGGTGGAAAAGACTTTCGTCGGACGTCGCCCGCGTACCTACATCGGTATCACCCCGGCCGGTCGGTTGGCTTTTGAAGAGCATGTACGGGCGTTGCAAGAGATTTTGAAAGCGTAGCCGCCCGCGCTCTGGTCTGCTTTCCATCAAAAAAGCCCTGTGCCGAGAGAAGGCACAGGGCTTTGCGGTAGCAGCACATTGCTTAGGGGATGTCGTAAGAGGCGAGGATGTTATTGAAGAGGTCGAGATACATGTCAAAAGTATCGTTACTTGCAACCATTGAGAGGAGCAGGAAGCTCGTGCCACGGGTTTCGAAGAAAGTGACGCCGGTTGTGCCTTGCGCTTTGGAATGCCAGGTCAGGCGCTCGCTACCGTCGGGCTGCACCTGGTCATCGGTGATTTTCAGATCCTGTGCATAGACCTCGCGCAGGATGTTGAGGGTGATCTTCCCGGCCTCGGTCTTGGAATAGGTGGTACCATCGTCGTACACAATGCTTTCAATGTATGCCTGGTTGTCAGGAGAGCGGAATTCTTCCAGTACCGTGTCCTTGTCTTCCTGGTAAGTGTAGTACCAGGCCATAGGTGCTTGCATGGTGAAAAGGTTGTTGGGGGCGGTATAGGTCCAGTAATCGTCGTAAAGGGGCCGGGCAGTGATGCTATCGGTGTCGTAACGCAAGTCGTTTGTCAGGGCTTTGAAATAGGCGTTTGCCGTTTTGGCTTTCGCTTTGGGTTGAATGAGGTCGATGATGATAACGGTAGGCCCATCCTGGTAATAACCCGTGGTCGATATGCAGTCTTTACCGTCGCAAGTGTATGCTTTGATGACCTTGGCGGCGCCGTCGATGAATGTGCGTTCCAGGAGCTGGTACCTTTCTTTGGTTTCGTAGCCTTGTTCGTAGGAATCCACCAGGCGTTTGAAGGACGCGTCATCAAGGGTGGTGCCCGTGTTGATGGCGGTGACAACCAACATCGAAACCTGATCATCCCTGACGGGGACGAAGTTGGCAAAGGCTTCCCCTTCGTTGTTGAGGTGCCATCCTTTCGGGGGATGGAGGTGGAAAAGGTTGTTGGGATGGGTGTACAGTGTGTTGGAGAGCGTGATTGTGGGCGGGGGTGGCGGGGGGGCGGTGGGCTGGGGGCGTGAAGTGGGAGCCGAGGTGGGGGGCGCTGACGTGGGCGTGGGGGGAGGTGTGGGTGTAGGTACAGGTGTAGGGGGTGGTTGTGTGGGGGTAAATGTTGCTGTAGGCGGCACCGGCGTGGGTGTCGCTGGCGTGCCAAAGGAAACTGAGCAGGCCAGCGATATCAGGGCGAGCACCAGTCCGGCAAGCAAGTAGCGCTTAGAATTCATGAGACTTCTCCTTGGGGTTTGAGGGGAAAACCGCGAATAGGGGTGATGGTAGGATTTCCCTGGGGGGTGCTCTGCTATCCCTGTTTTGTGGCTGGCATTTTGGGGAGGCGAATGTCAGGGGCGATATGCCATGCCGCCCCTCTGGCCAGGGAGGTCGAGGGGCGGCGAGGCGGCATCACGAACATTCGCTGTGGCCACAGACATAGCAGCGGGCGCATCCTTCTGTATAGACGACGGCAGCCGCGCCGCATTCCGGGCAGATGTCGCCCACCTGGGTGATGTCGAGTTTCTCATCCTCGTCGGGGTGTTGAGGGGCGGCGGTGAAGGCTTCCACCTGGGGGGCAGTATGTTGGGCTTCCTTATCCAGGGGGAGCAGCGAAGGCAGGTTGAGGGAAAAAGTATGGCGTTGTTCTTCTTCCGGTTCGTTGGCCGTCAACGGCTCGCTTTCCAGGTAGCGTTTGAGGGCTTGAGCGATGCCGTCGGGCAGCGAGCGCACCCGGTTGGGGCCAAAGCCGGCTGAGCGCCCGCCGCCAATGCCACTCAACTGCCGCCAGACTTCGCGTAAACGTTCTCGCGGCTCGACGGTGGAGGTCAGGCGCAAGATGTAGGAAATCAGCCGGCCGATGGCTTCGGAGATGGCCGCGGTTTCCGACCCCGCTTTGGCGGTGTTGATGAACACCTCGAAGGGCTGGTTGCCGCCGTTTTCGTTGATGGTGACAAAGGCCCGCCCCACAGGCGTTTCGATGCGGTAGGTGCGGCCGCGCAGCATGGAAGGCCGCGGCTTCTTGGGCTCGTTCCACAAGCGGGGCTGGCTGGGCTGGCTGCTTTCAGCGGGGAGGCCGAGGGCAACCTCTTTGCCTTTGGTTTTGGCCGTGGCTTTGGTTTCCAGCACCACTTTTTCGCGCGAGCCGGTCACGTACACCGTGAGGCCCTTGATGCCCAGTTTCCAGGCCAGGGTGTAGGCTTTGGCAACGTCGTCGGGCGTGGCGTCGGCGGGGAAGTTGACGGTCTTCGAAATACTATTATCTACAAATGCCTGCAGCGCCGCCTGCATGTAGACGTGTTCTTCGGCGGTAATGTCGG
>CAYYRG010000148.1:0-4193 GCA_964474015.1 uncultured Anaerolineaceae bacterium
CGGTGTGCATCATTTCCAGGAAAGCATCGACCACGCGCGGGTCGAAAAGTTTGCCTTTTTGCTCTTCCAGATAGGCCAGGGCTTTTTCTTTGCTCCAGGCGGGGCGGTAGGGGCGGTCGCTGGTGAGGGCGTCGTAGACGTCGACCACGGCGAAGATGCGTGCTGCCAGGGGGATGGCGGTGCCTGTCAGCCCGGAAGGATAGCCAGAGCCATCCCAGCGTTCGTGGTGGAAGAGCGGAATGGCAAGGGCGGGCTGCAGGTAGGGGATGTCTTTGAGCATGTCGTAAGCCCAAAGGGGGTGCTGGCGCATGATTTCCCACTCGTGGTCGTCGAGGGGGCCGGGTTTCTTGAGAATGTGGTCGGGGATGCCCATTTTGCCGATGTCATGGAGCAATGCGCCGCGGCGGATATGAGGCAGGCGCTCATTGGGCACGCCCAGGCGGCGGGCCAGCGCCACGGTGAGGGCTGCGACGCGTTGGGCGTGCCCTTCGGTTTCCTGGTCGCGCAATTCTAAGGCGCGCGCCCACCCTTCGATGGTGGCTTCGTAGGCTGCGCGCAACTCGTTGGTGGATTTTTGCAACGACTCCACCATTTGGGCGTTGTCCAGCGCGATGGCCGCGTGCCGCCCCAGGTGGGTCAGGAAGTCGATTTGCTCGCTGCTGAGGCGGGTGGGGGTGCGGAAGAACAGTTCCAGCACGCCTTTGGTTTGTCCTTTGGCGACCAGGGGAATGCCAATGTAAGTGCGGATTTTTTCGCTTTCCAGGAAGGCGCGGCAGGCTTCGTGGAGGGGCAGGGTTTCTTTCAGGTCGTTCAGCACGATGGGCGCGCCCTGGAGGGCAACCTGGCCGGGAAGGCTGGCGTTCATGTTGAGGTGGCGGCGGCTGGCGGTGGGTGAGAGGAAACCTGCCGCTGCCATCACCGAGAGGGAGAAGAGATGCGCGTCGACCAGCAAGACATCGACGGCGTCGGGGCGAAATTGGCTTTGTACCTGTTCCAGCAAGATGTTGAGGGTAAGTTGCAGGTCAAGGCTGCCTGTGATGGCCTGTGCGATGACTTGCAGGCTTTGGAGCTGTTGCAGGCGATGGCGGGTTTCGGCGAGAAGCCCAACCCGGTGTAGCGTAATGCTGCCCAATTCGGCCAGGGTTTCGAGCAGGTGGCGGCGGCTTTCCGTCCAGTGCTGGTCTGGGGGCAGGCCGACGAACAGCACGCCGATGGTTTTTTCGGGGGTGTGCAGGGGCAGACAGGCGCCTCCCCAGCCCGGGGGGAGGTGTTCCCCCGCGGCGAAGGCAGGGGTGTCTTCCTGGGAGAGGTCGTCGGAGAACATGGGGCGGTGATGGGTGAAGACCTGCCCTGCAACGCCTTCGCCGGGCCTGGGTTGAAAGTCGAGGTGCTGCATCCAGCCGCGCGCGAGGAGGGGGCGCAGGCGGTTGTGGTCGGGGTGATAGAGCAAGATCGCGCCTACTTCGCTTTCGACCACGGCCAGGGTCTCGTCGAGCAAAACTTCCAGCGCGGCGCGGGTATCTAAGGTCTCTCGCAGGGCAAGGGTCAGCCGGTGTACGGTTTCCAGTTCTTGCAAGCGCCGTTTGAGGTTGGCGACCAGGCGGGCGTGTTGCAAGAGCATGGCGGCTGTGTTGGCGAAGTGTTCCAACAAGCGGAGGTCTGCGGCGTTGAAAGGCGGGGTGTTGCCGGTGCCGTCGAGCACCAGCGCGCCCAGGACCTCTTTACCCACGAGCAGCGGCACCACGGCGGCCTGAGGGCTGAGCGCCATGCGGGCGGTGCAGGCAGTCGTGAATCCGGCAGGGGTTTCCTGCAGGTAGAACGGTTGGCGGTGCTGGCGCATGGCTTCCAACGCGTCCTCGCAGGGGAAGCACTGGCCTTGCAGCCGAGGCGCGTTGCCCTGCTCGGCTTCCACGCAGAGGTGGTTCTCTTCGGTGGAAAGGGTCAGCAGCACCCGCTCGGCGGAAGGCAGCAGGTCGTACACGGCTTCGACGACGTGGAGCGCCAGCGATTGCAGGTCTTCTTCGGGAATCTTGCCAAAAGCCTGAGCAATCCGAATTTCGGCTTCCAGGGCGTGTTGGTAGTGCTTTTGGGAGGTGATGTCCACCACCGACCCCATCAGGGCTGCCTGATCTTCCCAGGTGATGCGTGCCGCCCCCAGGAGCACCCAGCGGGCCTCGCCGTTTTTGGTGATAATCTGGATTTCGTAAGGCGATGGCACCGATTGACCGCGCAGGCGGGCCTGCGCCCTGCGGCGCACTTTCTCGCGGAAGTTGGGGTGCACGATATCCCAGGGCGAAATGGTGCGGAGCTCTTCGGCAGTGTAGCCGGTGAGGCGGCTCATGGCAGGGTTGGTGTAGGCAAAGCGATCGCCCACGAGAACGTAAATGCCGGCAGCCGTGCTTTCGGCCAGAGCGCGAAAACGGGCTTCGCTTTCGCGCAGGGCGCGCGTGGCTTTTTCGCGCTCGGTGACATCGCGAATGTAGAACCGCACTACCGGCTCTTCCCCAGGCACGGCGCGCAGGGTGCTGTGGTATTCCCAAAGGCGTTTTTCGCCGGTGAGGGGCATTTGCACCAGCATCAGCCCTTCTGCGACGCCCTTTTCTTGCAATTCTTGGATGTAATCGTCGAATTCGTGCCGCACTTCGGGCGCCAACAGGTCGGGGATGTAAATCGGCTCTTCGGGCAGGGTGTCGTGCCCCAGCAGGCGGGGGACGGTGGGGTTTCCGGCGAGGATGCGCCCTTCGAGGTCGTGCAGGCCCACGCCATCGCGCAGGTTTTCGACCAGGTCGCGGTAGCGGGCTTCGCTTTCCCGCAGGGCGGCTTCGACTTTTTTGAGGGGGGTGATGTCGATGGCCGAGCCCACGACCACACGGCGCTGGCCGAGGTGCACCATCTTGTCACTGGCCAACGCCCAGCGTTGCCCGTCTTGTTTGCGGCGGATGAGGATTTCGACCTGCTCTTCTACGCTTTCTCCTGCTATGCGGCGGCGGGCGCGCTCGCGCGCCAGGGCTTGCGATTCGGGTTCCAGAATTTCCCAGTAGCGTAGCGTGCGCAGGTCGTCGGGGGAATAACCGGTCAGGCGGTGAAAGGCGGGGTTGGTGTAGATGAAGCGGTTGTTTTCGATCATGTAGACCGCCGCGGGGGTGCTTTCGGCCAGGGCGCGAAAGCGGGCTTCGCTTTCGCGCAGGGCCTGATGCGCTCGCACCCGCAAAATGGCGGCGGCCAGGTCGCTGGCGAGGATGCGGGCAAGCCGCTGTTCGCTTTCGTCGAAGGTGTGCGCGGCGCGGTAATACACCATCAGTTTGCCCAGCAGGTGGTCGCCGCCCAGCAAGGGAATGAATGCCAGGGCTTCGATGCCTTCTTCCTGGAGCACTTGCTGCAAGTCAGGAGGAAAATCGGGGTGGTGAGCGGCCTGGTCGTACCACAGCGGTTGGGCATGGGCTGCGGTGGCAGGCCAGGGCGTGTGGCCTTCGACCAGCCGTTGGTAAGTTTGCGAAAGGCCGCGCGCGGCTACGAACCGCGACACCCCCGCTTCGTCGAAGAGGAGCACGGCTGCACTGTCGGCTTTGAGCAGGCTTTGGGCGCCCTCTACGGCAATGTCGTAAACTTCATTGGGGGTCTCTGCCCGGTTGAGGGCTTCCAGAATCTGGTAGAGATGCTGGAATTGCTCCGAAACGCGGCGGGAACGCTGTTCACTTTCGTGCTGGGGCGTCAGGTCTACAAAAATGCCGATGCGGCCCTGAAAGCGCCCCTGGGCGTCGTAGTGGGCCCGACAGGAATGCGCGAGCCAGCGCGTTTCGCCGTCAGGCCGCTGGTGGGAGAAGATGGCGCTGTGCTCTGTGGGTTGGGCAAAACGGCGGCTATCGTTGAGCAGGCAGGCCGGGTTGGCCTGATGGCAGAAAGCCGCGGGAAATTCCCCCTGAGACGGGCCGAAGAAAAGCGCGTGACATGCAGCCGTGATGAAGCGGAGTTCCCCCTGCGCGTCGACCCACACCAGACACGCCGGCGTGCTCTGGCGGAGGATGTCAAGAAGCCCGTTTTGCTGTTCCCCTGGTGGGCTGGAGAGGCTGGGAGAGGCGTCCATGGGGGCTCCCTGCGTGGCGGAATGGCGGTGGGGCAAAAAGGGGAAACCAGGCCGTGCGTCGAATTGGAAAGGGTGCTGCTTCCCCCCTGGAGCAAAAAGCAGGGGGATG
>CAYYRG010000149.1:0-4191 GCA_964474015.1 uncultured Anaerolineaceae bacterium
CGCCGCCCCCACCGCCTCCTGGTGGTGGAACGCCCCCTCCACCGCCCCCCGCTGGCGGGCCCCCTGCTCCGCCGCCTCCGGGTGGCGGCACACCTCCGCCCCCACCCCCTGGGAACACGCCCCCTCCACCGCCCCCCGCTGGTGGGCCGCCCGCACCGCCGCCGCCCGGCCCGCCCCACGACCCCCAGGCAGAAGCCTTTCGCGCCGGCTTCGAACTGGATAGCGCCTACCGAGACCTCCGCCGGGGGGCACTGATGGTACAGCAAATGGAAACATACGCTCCCCAGGCCCCGGAAATCGCCGACGCCCGCCAGGTGTTTGAGATCGCTTCGCGCCTCTACCAAACCGCCTTCCAGGCCCGCCAGGTTGGCCAACACCTGAAAGCCGCCGAATATGCCGTCGCCGTCAAAGATTTGATGCGAGCCCTCGATAAATTCTACAATGTGATGTTCGCATCCTGGTAAAGCCCAGGGCGGGGAAGGCTCCCCCGCCCTGGCCATAGCGAGGAAAAACCATGTTGGGAAGCATTGCCATGTCGCTCATCCGCAAAGACGGTTCGCTGCATACCCTCCATTGCCACACCTTCAACATGCTCAAACGGCATGCCGAACTGGTCATCTTGCTCATCCTGCTCATGCCTCTACTGGCCTATCAACGCGCTTACCTCCGGCACCCCGCCACTTTGCTGGCGCTGGTCGATTGGGAAACCATCGCTACGCTGGCAGGCATCATCCTGGCCACCACTGCAGTCCGCCAAAGCCATCTTTTTGGCAGGCTGGCAGCAGGCATCCTCTCCCACATCCGTTCCGAGCGCGCTTTGGCCCTCGTGCTGACCAGCCTGACGGCAGGCATGGCGACCTTCCTGACCAATGACATTGCCTTGTTGATCATCGTGCCGCTTACCCTCAGCCTGCAAGATTTTCTGGAAGAAGACATTACCAAAATGGTGGTTTTCGAAGCCCTCGCGGCCAACGTCGGCTCGGCCCTCACCCCCATCGGCAACCCGCAAAACCTCTTCCTGTGGCATCAGTGGGGGCTCCACTTTGCGCAGTTCGTCAGTGAAATGGCCGCCCCTGTCGGGCTCATGCTGACACTCCTGATCGCACTGATATGGCTTGCCTTCCATCAGCACAGCCTCACCCTCAAAGTGCGGCAAAATTGCCATTTCAAACCACGCCTGGCCGCGCTTTCCCTGGCAGCGCTTGGCGTGTATATCGTGCTGGCAGAATTTCGGTTCAGCATCTATGCTTTCCTGCCCCTGCTGGCGTTCTTCTTCATGGTCGACCGCGAAGCCATCCGCCAGGCGGATTGGGCGCTCGCGGGGCTCTTCATCTTAATGTTCGTCGATTTCCACCTTCTGGCCGCAGTGCCGGTGGTCGAACAAACCCTGCATGGGCTTCAAGGCGATGGGGCAGGCACGGTATTCCTCGGCTCGATTTTAGCCTCCCAGGTCATCAGCAACGTGCCGGCAGCCATTCTGGTTTCCCAGTTCTCGCATGCCTGGCGCGCCATCGCCTACGGCGTCAACCTTGGCGGGAACGGCCTCTTCATCGGTTCGCTCGCCAACCTGATCGCGCTCAAAATGGTCGGTAACCGGCGCATATGGCGCGATTTCCACCTGTACTCGCTGCCTTACCTGGCCGTCACCGCCGCGCTGGTATACTTCATCCTGCTATGAGAAAATCATGCAGCCCCCCTCAACAACCGTTGTCCACTGTAAAGGAGCGCCGGATGAGCGACGGAAAAATTCGCATTTTGGTCATCGAAGACGAACCAACCATTACCGAATTTCTGCGGGTGGGCTTTGGCTACGAAGGTTATGAGGTCGCCATCGCCGAAGATGGGCGCACAGGCCTGCAAATGGCTGAGCAAGGGGATTACAGCGTCATCATCCTTGACATCATGCTCCCAGACATGGACGGGTTCAGCGTATGCCGCAAACTACGGGCCCGCGGCAACGACACCCCCATCATCATGCTCACCGCGCTCACCGAACTCTCCGACCGTGTCACTGGCCTCGACAGCGGGGCCGATGATTATGTCACCAAGCCGTTTATGTTCGAGGAACTGCTGGCACGCGTTCGGGTGCAGCTGCGCCACCGGGGAAAGCTCCCTGCTCAAACCGAATTACGTGCTGGCGACCTGAGGCTCAACCCCGAGACGCACGAAGTTTCCAAGGGGGGAAAGCCGCTGCATCTCACCCCTACAGAATTTAAGATGCTGCATCTGCTGATGAGCCACCCTCGACGGGTGTTTTCCAAAGAAACCCTGCTGAACCGCGTATGGGGTTATGATTATGTGGGCGACGCCAACATCGTCGAAGTCCACATCAGCCACCTGCGCGACAAAATCGGCGACAAACCGCCCCGGCTCATTCAAACCGTGTACGGCGTTGGCTATGCTTTCCACCCCGAGGAAGCCCGCGATGCGTCTGCCGAATAACATATCGCTCAAACTCAAACTCACCCTGCACTACGTTGGCCTCTTTTCAGCCTTGTTTGTCGCCTTGTGGGCAGGGCTCTATGCCACAACCCGTCACACCTTGCTGACCGAAGCCACCGACAACTTGCGCTCACAAACCCGCGCAGCCCTCCAAAACTGGAAAGCCTCATCGTCGCCCACCTTCGCGGCGCTCACCCAATCGCTGGCCGAGCGCGGCCTTGCTGCAGCCGTGGTAGACACCGCAGGGTCAGCCCTCGCGGCCGCCGGTGCCCCCGCCGGTTTCGCGCAAGCGGCAAAGGCGTGCGTAAAGCCGCCGCCCCATGCCTCCTGCATCCTCACCGTAGGGAATGTGCGCTACGTGGTGATCGCCCAACAGTTGAAAAGTGCGGGAACGCCTGTGCTGTTCACAGGGCGTCCCCTTCAGTACCTCGACCAGGTGCTGGCCTGGCAACGCCTGAGCCTGCTTGTGGGGCTGGCGGCGCTGGTAATCTCAGGCACAGCAGCAGGGCTGTGGCTTGCAGGCGCGCTACTCAAACCGCTGGACGAAATGACAGCCACCTGCAATCGCATTGCGGCTGGCGATTTAGGCCGCCGCGTCAACCTTTCCCACCGCAGCGACGAAATCGGGCAGCTGGCCACCGCCATCGACCGCATGGCCGCGCGTGTGGAAGCCACTGTGGCCTCCCAACAGCGCTTCATCGCCAGTGCAGCGCACGAACTCCGCACCCCCCTCACTGCCATTCAGGGGGCATTGGATATCCTCCTGCGCGACGCTTTGGACGACCCACCTACCGCACGCCGCCTGACACAAAGCATGTATCGCGAAGTGACGCGCCTCTTCCGCCTTTGCGACCAACTGCTCGGGCTTTCGCGCGCCCACGCCGCCGAGGCCATCCACCCCCAAACCATCGACTTGCCTGCCTTCCTGCGCGAATTCGCCACGCAAGCCAGTTTCCTGGCGCAAGCGCGGGAGCTCACCCTGCAAGAAGGCGAACCGACCACCCTCGAAGCCGACCCCGACGCGCTCAAGCGCATACTCTTCAATTTGGTGGACAACGCCGTGCAGCATACACCCGAGGGGGGCAAAATCACTATCGGGTGGAAAAAGACATCCCAGGGCGTCCAAATTTGGGTCTCCGACAATGGGGAAGGCATTGCCCCCAAAGACCTGCCGCACCTTTTCGAGCCCTTCTACCGGGGCGACCGTTCACGCTCGCGGCGGCGGGGTGGTGCAGGCTTAGGACTTGCCATGGTCAAAGCGCTGGTTGAAGCCCACGGCGGCAAAATCACAGCCAGCAGCACCCCCGGCCAGGGGGCGACGTTTACCCTATGGCTGCCCAAAACATAGCCCCGCAGCCAACCTTCGCAGAGGCTGAAAACAGGCAAGCCGCGAAACAAAAAAGCCGCCCTTTTCAGGCGGCAAACAAACACCCCACCGTGCCGTGTGCTGCCCAGTTTTGCTCCTGCATACGCAGGTGGGGGCCGCCCCGGACGGTTCCGCCTTGGCCGAAGCCTATCGCGTCGCCGCCCACGAGATTGGCCCCTTAGAGAAAGGTGTTGGGGCAAAACCGGTCACTGCGGCATCACGTACACGGCAGGGCTGTTCTTCTTATACCACGATTTTCAGCCGTTGGGTAGGGGGATTTTGCTCCAGGCGCACTCCAATGTTGCCGAAGCACCCTCACGCTTCTCCCGGAGGCGCTTCGGCATGTCTCTTTCCCTCTCTTCCCCCTTCAGGTGTTTTTCCAT
>CAYYRG010000150.1:0-4102 GCA_964474015.1 uncultured Anaerolineaceae bacterium
GTTACAATTAGAGCCATGACGACCCATCTTCGTTGGCGGTGGTTGTTGGGCGGTGCGGTGTTGCTCGCTGTCGGCTGGAAGGTGTTTTGGCTGTGGCGGGGGGCCTTCCCTTTCAATGCCGATGAGGCGGTGGTGGGCTTGATGGCGCGCCATATTTTGCAGGGGGAGCGCCCTACTTTCTTTTACGGCCAGGCTTACATGGGCAGTTTGGACGCTTTTCTGGTGGCGGCGGGTTTTGCGGTGTTTGGCGCGCAGGTATGGGTGATTCGTCTGGTGCAGGTGTTGCTTTACGCGGGGACGGTGGTGTTGACCGCGGCGCTCGCCTGGCGACTTTTTGGCCGTTGGGAAAGTGCCCTTGCTGCGGCGCTTTTGATGGCCGTGCCCACGGTGAACATCACGCTTTACACCACGGTGAGCCTGGGCGGGTATGGTGAGGCGTTGTTGCTGGGCACGGCGCTGTTGTGGCTGGCGTTAGGGGAAGGCAAGCGCCCTTCCGGCGCGACGCTGTGGGGCGTGTTGGTCGGGTTGGGGCTGTGGGCTTTTGGCCTCACCTTAGTGTATGCTGTGCCAGCGGGGGTGTTTTTGCTCTTCCGCTGGCGGCGGCTGGGCTGGCGGCGCGGGGGGCTGCTGGCTTCCGCTGCGTTGGGCGGCGCGGTGGTGGGGGCGTGGCCATGGTGGGCGTATGGCCTGCGGCATGGTTGGGCGGCCCTGTTGCGTGAGTTGACGGGCAGCGCGGTGGCGGTGGAGCATGTCGGCTGGCTGGCTCGTACGGCACGCCATGCCCTTTATGGGCTGCTCTTCGGCCTGCCGGTGACGCTGGGGCTGCGTCCGCCGTGGGATGTGCGGGTGTTGGCGCCGGTGTTGGCCGTGGGGGCGGTGGGGGTGTATCTCGCCGCCACGATGCTGTGGTGGCGGGCAGGGCGTCCGTGGCGGCAGGCGTGGTGGCTGCCCGCGGGGGTGGTGCTGACCTTAGGGACGGGGTTCCTGTTCACGGCTTTCGGCATCGACCCTTCGGGGCGCTATTTCCTCCCGGCCACGCAAATGCTCTTTTTGGGGTTTGCGGGCGGCTTCCCCCGGCTGCGTTGGCGGGGGAAGCCCCTGGGCTGGGGTTTGCTGGGCTTTTTGCTGCTGTTTTATGCCGTTGGCACGGCGCAGGCGGCGGCCAACCCTTACCGGCTGACCACTCAGTTCGCGCCCGATGCACGCATTGCCCCCGACGCTGTGCCTCGTTTGGCGGCGTTTTTGGAAGCCCACGGCGAGGCGCGCGGTTACACGACTTACTGGGTGGCTTATCCGTTGGCGTTTTTGAGCGCTGAGCGCCTGATTTTCGTGCCGCGGCTGCCTTATCATGAGGATTTGCGCTACACGCGGCGCGACGACCGTTACCCGCCCTATGACGCGCGGCTGGCGCAGGCGCAGCGGGTGGCGTTGGTGGCCCCCCGACACCCCCGGTTGGAAGCCTGTTTGCGCGCGTTGCTGCGCCGCCGCGGGTTGACCTGGCAAGAGGCTGTGGTGGGCGACCAGCGGGTGTTTTATCATCTCAGTGCTTTTTTACCGGGCGCGGCGCTGAGCGCCTGCGAGCGTTAGTGAGGAGTGCGCCATGAAGGATGAACAACGCCATACGCTGGAACGTTTGTTGGCTGTGTTGACCCTGTTGCTGGTGTTGGCAATGGCCGGGCGTTATACCGTTTCGCCCGATACGTGGTGGCATTTGCGGGCGGGGCAGTGGATCTGGCAGCACCATGCCTTGCCCAATGTGGATCATTTTTCGTACACGCGCCTGGGCGAGGCGTGGCATTACCCTGGTTGGCCGGTGGAGGTGCTGATGTATGGCCTCTATCGTGTGGGCGGGGCAGGGGCGCTGAATGTGGCCGTGGCGCTCACGGTGGTGCTGGCGTGGGGGCTGGTGTGGCTCACTTTGCGGGAACTGGACGTCGCGGTGCACCCGCTCATCAAGGCCGCGGCAGTGGCGTTGGGAGCGGCGACGTCGGCGATTTATTGGAGCGCCCGCCCGCATTTGCTTTCCTTTTTGCTTTCGGCGTGGTTCCTCTGGCTGCTGGCGCGCGCGAAGCGCCGAGGAGCGCGCCTTTTGGTTTGGCTTCCCCCTTTGATGGTGTTGTGGGCTAATGGACATGGCGCGTTTATCATGGGGCTGGTCTGGTGGGGCGTCTATTGGGCGGCGGCGTTGGTGCGCTGGGCGTTGCAGCGGTGGCGGGAAGGCCCGCAGGCAGCGGTTGCCGCCTGGCGCTGGCTGCTGGCCCTTACCGCGGTGGGGGCAGCCCTCGTGGTGGCGGTGTTGCTCAATCCTTATGGCCTGGAAATGTACGGCTACCCTTTCAAGACTTTGGGCATTCACGCCTTGCGTAAGATTTCCGAGTGGCAGGCGCCCGATTTCCACAAAACTTCGTTGCTGCCCATGTTGCTGTTGTTGGTGGCGTTGCTGTGGGCCCTGGGCGCTTCGGCCCGCCGGATGACGCTGGAACATGCTATGCTGGTTGGCGGTATGTTGTTCATGGCGCTTACGGCGGTGCGTAATGTGGCTTTGTTTGCGGTGGTGGCCGTGCCCGTGCTGGCCCGCCATGCCGAATTCCTGCGGCGGGAGGTGGCGGCCTGGCTGCCTGCACGGGAAGAGCGCCCGCCTGCTCCCGTTCACCCGCGCCTCAACCTGGCTCTGGTAGGTCTTGCGGCACTGGTGGCTTTCGGTAAGGTGGGTGTGATGGCGCTGCCCCAGGTCAATGCCAGCGCCACCGCGAAGAATTTTCCCGTGGGGGCGGCGAAATTTTTGGAAGCCGAGCGCCCCGAGGGGCGGCTGTTCGACGATTACGGCTGGGGGGCTTATTTGCTCTGGGCGGCGCCCGATTACCCTGTGTTCATCGATGGCCGCGCTGATTTGTATGGCGATGAGATCATCGGCCAGTGGTTGCGGGTTGCAGAGGTCAAGCCTGGTTGGGAGGCGGTGCTGGATTACTGGGATGTGCGCCTGGTGCTGATGCCGCCCGATACGCCGTTGGGCCGGTTGCTGCTTTCCCGCGGCTGGCAGGTGCTGTATCGCGATCACATCAGTGTGCTCTATGGACGCTGAGGACGCTGAGTTTCTGAGGAGGAGGCATGGACGCTGCTTTGCGCCGTGAGTTGATTGCCTTTTTGGGGCAGTTTGTCACCGAGAACAAGCGCCGCAAGATCGCCGAGGTGCTGCGCTGGCGAACACGCTATATCACTTTCTTGCTGGAAGACATTTACCAGCCCCAGAACGCCAGCGCCACCTTGCGCACAGCCGACGCGTTGGGCATTCAAGATGTTTATATTGCCGAGAATTGGAATGCCTACAAGGTCAACCCCGATGTCGCCCTTGGAGCGCACAAATGGATCGATTTGCACCGCTTCCGCAGCCCGTGGGGGGAGGCTGACCCCGACGCGCTGGAACGCCAGCACGAGATGCCAGCGGAATTCCCGGCTACGGCAGCCGCGCTGGAGGCTTTGCGGGCGCGCGGTTACCTCATCGTGGCAACCTCGCCCCATGGGGATGCCTGGGGCCTCGAAGATGTGCCGCTGGACCGCCCGCTGGCTTTCCTTTTCGGCAACGAGCGGGAAGGGCTGAGCCCCTATGCTTTGGAACACGCTGATGCTTCGTTGCGCCTGCCCATGTATGGCTTTGTTGAGAGTTTCAACATTTCGGTGAGTGTGGCGATCACGCTTTCGCACGTGCGGGCTGCGTTGCATCGCGCGGAAGTGCCCTGGCCGTTGAGCGAGGCTGAGCGAGAGGAATTGACGTTGCGCTGGTATCGGCGAATTGTGGAGCGGCACGCGGCCTTAGAGCGGGCGTTTTACCGCCGCCGCGGTTTACCGTTGCCGCCAGAACTGGCTGATCCCGCCCCCTGAAACGAAAAACACCCGACCAATGTGGCCGGGTGTTTGGCTGGGGGCGGAGGACTCGAACCTCCACATACGGATCCAGAGTCCGCTGTCCTGCCGATTAGACGAGCCCCCAACGGCGGGCGTCATTCTACCACAGCCGGGGGGAAGCGTCCAGTTTTTTGGCGGAAAAATTGAGGCTTTTCAAAAGTCTTGCACTTGCTTGCTCCAGAGGCGAAGATCTCTCCTA
>CAYYRG010000151.1:0-4096 GCA_964474015.1 uncultured Anaerolineaceae bacterium
CGCGTTTCAGGAAAACTTGACCTCCCCCCACCCCTCTGGTAAAATTCAGCCCGCTCGCCCCCATCGTCTAGTGGCCCAGGACGCGGCCCTCTCAAGGCCGAAACCGGGGTTCAAACCCCCGTGGGGGCACAACGCAACCCATTCGCCCTACAACGGCACCCCATGCTGACAACCGCAGCGGGGGTGCCGTTGATTTATTGCCCATGCACGGGCAAAGGCGCGATGCAGCCCTACGACCAGCCCCCCCTTGCCTCTTTGCCCCGCCAGGCTCTGGAGGTGGGAAAGTACGGTAGAATAGAAATAACATCCGCAAACCTTCAGCATCGAGCGCGCCAAAACAGCCATGTTAGAAGAACTTCGCATCCAAAACTTCGCCATCATCGACACCCTGGAACTGACATTGAGCCCCGGCCTGGTGGTGTTTACCGGCGAGACGGGGGCGGGTAAATCCATCATCGTCGACGCCGTCATGTTGCTGCTGGGCGGACGCGCTGAAAGCATCGTCGTGCGCACGGGGGCCGAGCGCGCCGTGCTGGAAGGCATCTTCCGCCTCGAACCACCCGTGCAAGAAACCGTGCGCGCCCTGCTCGAACCCGAAGGTCTGTGGGATGCCCCTGACACCGTGGTGCTGGGGCGCGAAATTCGCCGTAACGGGCGCAACCTGGCCCGCATCAACGGCCGCACTGTCAACCTCGGCCTGCTGCGCGCCGTCGGCAACCTGCTGGTTGACATCCACGGCCAGGCCGAGCACCTTTCCCTCTTTCGCGTGCGCGAACATATCCGCTTGCTCGACCGTTTCGCCGGGTTGGAAGATGCTCTGGCCACCTATCGGGCTGCTTACCAACGCCTGCGACAAGCCCGCCGCCGCCTGGAAGCCCTGCAACAAAACGAAGCCGACGCCGCCCGCCGCGCCGACTTCCTGGCTTTCCAGATTCAGGAAATCGAAACTGCCGGGCTCGACCCCGACGAAGAAACCCGCCTCACCGCCGAACGCGAACGCCTTGCCCACGCCGAAACCCTGGCCGAACACACTCGCGAAGCCATTTTCCTGCTCGACGAAGGCAGCGCCGACGTGCCAGCCATTACCGACCTGTTCGGGCAGGTCAGCCACGCGCTGGAAGCCATTGCTCAAACCGATCGCGAACAAGCCGACCTCGCCGCTGCCGCCGCCGACGTGGCCGAAGCCCTGGCCGACCTCACTCGCCGCCTGCGCGATTATGCCGAGACCCTGGAATTCGACCCCCGCCGCCTCAACGCCATTGAAGAACGCCTGGCCCTCATCGCCGACCTGAAACGCAAATACGGCGGCAGCATCGCCGAAATCCTTGCCTACGCCGAGCGGGCGCGCGAGGAACTGGACAACATCACCCACGCCGAAGAGCAAATCGCCGCCCTGGAAGCCGAAATCACCACCCTGGAAGCCGACCTCGCGGCGCGGGCATTGGCGCTTTCCCAACAACGGCAGGAAGCCGCCCGACAACTCGCCGCCGCCGTCGAAGTCGAACTGCAAGACCTGCGCATGGCCGGCGCCCGCTTCGCCGTGGACCTCCGCCGCCGCCCTGACCCGCACGGCCTGCCCCTCCCCGATGGGGAGCGCGTGGCCTACGACGACCGTGGCATCGACAAAGTGGAATTCCTGCTCGCGCCTAATCCGGGCGAAGGTTTCAAGCCCCTCGCCAAAATCGCCTCCGGCGGCGAAAGCTCTCGCCTGATGCTGGCCCTCAAACGGGTGCTGGCCCTGGCCGACCCCACCCCCACGCTGATTTTCGACGAAATCGACCAGGGCATCGGCGGGCGCATCGGCGCGGTTGTGGGGCGCAAACTGCACGACCTGGCTCGCCACCATCAGGTGCTCGTCATCACCCACCTGCCCCAACTGGCAGCCTACGGCGACGCCCACTACCGCGTCGCCAAGAAAGTCCAAAACGGCCGCACCACCACCACCGTGACACCGTTGGCCAACGAAGCGCGCGTGCGTGAACTGGCGCAAATGCTCGGTGGCCTGACGCCCGAAATGCTGCGCTCGGCGCGCGCCCTGCTGGAAAGCCCGCAAAACTCACCCCCTGGCACCGGTTGACCGCCCCTTTCGTCCAGCCCGCAAAAACCGGCATCAACCGCGTACCTGCTGTAACCGCTTCTCTCCCCCCAAGGAGGCTTACCATGCCCGAAAATTCCCCCCTCGACCTCAACCGCGCGACCAAAGACGAGCTGATCGCCCTGCCGGGCATCGGCGAAGTGCTGGCCGAGCGCATTCTGGCCGCGCGCCCGTTGCACAGCGTGGACGACCTGCGCGACCTTCCCGGTTTTACCGAGGCCGTGCTGGAAAAAATCCGCCCGCTGGTGACGGTCGCACCGCCAGAGGCCACAACCGAAGCCGAAGAAACACCCGCGGCCTCAGAAGGAGAAGCAGCCCCGGTCGAGGCAGTCCTCGCCGAAGCCGTCGAAGCCGAGGCGGAAACCGCTGAGGCGGCCGCTGCCGAAGCCGAGACCGCTGCCGAAGCCGAGACCGCCCCCCCAGACGAACCTGGCCCCGAAGCCGAGACCGAGGCGTCCCCGGAAAACACCCCGCCGCCGGAAGCCGCACCTGCTTCCCCGCCGCCCCTCGCCGCGGGGCACTACGTCACCCGCCGCGGCGCGTGGGCCATGGCGCTCACCAGCGCCTTCGTGGCCTTCCTGCTGGCGTTTGGCCTTTCCCTGGGCGTGCTGCGCGCCATCAACGGCACCCTGGCCTACCCCAACGCAGCCCAATACGCCGCGACCCAGCGGCAGGTACAGGTCATGCAAGAAGAAATCACCCAATTGCAAATGCGCGCTGAGACCCTCCAGCGGCAGGTCAGCGACTTGAAAGCCGTGGCCTCCCAAGTCAATCAGCTCTCTGAGGGGCAACAACAGCTCCAACAACAGGTCAACGATGTGGCTGAGGCCGTTGCCGCCGTGCAGGCCAGTGCCAGGAAATTCGACGCTTTCTTGCAAGGCCTGCAAAGCCTGCTAAATGGCCTTTCCCCCACGACGGCCCAGCCGGTCACGCCGTCGCCAACGCCTTCCCCGGCCACGCCAACCCCAACCCCCACTGCCACACCCTGAGCGAGGTGTTCCATGAGCGAAAATGCTTCCCCCACCCCTGAAAACAGCGCCCCCGCCGCGCCGCCCGAACCCAAGCCCTCGTTCGGCGAGCGTCTGTCGGGCGCATTTCTGGCCGTGGTGCGCTTTGTTGTGCGCCTGCTGGTCATTTTAGCCATCCTCGGCGCGCTGGGCGCGGCCGTGTACTTCGGCGTGCCTTACCTCTATCGCCGCTATGTCCAGCCGCTGGAAACCCTCCAGGCCCAGGTAGCCACGCTGCAACAGCAATCCGCGGCCCGGGCGGAAGAGGTCAACAACCGCCTGCTTGCCCTGCAAGGCGACCTGGCACACCTCAACGACCAGCAACAGGCGCTTGCGCAGCAGGTCACCCAACAACAAAACAGCCTCGACGCGCTCCAGGCGCGGCTGGATGCGCTGGAAAAACAACGCGCCGCCCTTGCCGACCAGTTAGACGCTCTCGCCAAGCGACTCGACACTGCCGACGCCAATGCCGCCCATGCGCAGGCCACCGCCGATGCGCTGCAAACCGCCTGGCAGCAAGAAGAGGCCAACATCCAGGCCATGCAAACGCAAGTGGTTGTGCTTCAGGCCATGGAATCGCTGACGCGGGCGCGTGTACTCATCGGGCAGCACAACAACGGTCTGGCCGCGACAGAGATCGCGCGGGCGCAGGACGCGGTAGCCTGGCTTCAGCAACGACCGAGCGCGCAAAACGACGCCTTGCAGCAGGCTGCCGACCATCTCGCCCTCGCGGCAAAGGCCTTGCCTGCCTCTCCTGACCTGGCGCTGCAAGATATTGAAGCCGCGTGGCAATGGCTGAGCGGCTTGCTGCCCCATGCTACGCCTACCCCCACCACAACGCCCACCACACCGCCCACAGCCACACCCACACCGACCCCCACCCCCCAACCCTGATCCTCCGATCAACGATCAACGCCCCCTTTCAGCCCTTACCACTGCCCCGACATGCCCCCATGGCCTGCCGGGGCAGTGCTTTATCAGCCCATCGCCTCAC
>CAYYRG010000152.1:0-4082 GCA_964474015.1 uncultured Anaerolineaceae bacterium
TCTTCGAGCGGGTGTTCAGTTCGGCATGGACTTCCAGGCCAATGACGGGTTCGATTTCCATGAAACTGCCTCGGTTCGCAAAGGATCAGTGTGCAGGGGCGTAAACCACCAGATTGTCAAACCGGACGTCGGTGCCGCCGTGGTCATAGGTACCGACTGCCAGGGCAATATCGCCGTGGGTGTAGGCTGTGTCACGCACCGCCCCAATCAGCGTGCCATTGACGTACAGCGCCAGGGTATCACCCACACACTCCGCCCGCAAGTGATTGGTGGCATTACCTTCCCGAATGGCGTCGCTGGAAAGCCATTCGCCATCGCCCAGCAACATTTTCTCATCATCCGGTTCCCAGCGGAAAATCTGGTAATAGCCATCGGCGCCAATGGCAAATTGATAAGCATGGTCTTTGTCTTGATAGCGGCAAAGCACACCAAAGTCACTCGTATTGTCACCGCTCACTTTGGTAATGTCTACTTCCACGATGACATCGTCGAAATCTTCCCCCGCGTAGGCCCAAGTTTCCCAATTCGCGCTCTTGACGTCAATGCGATATTGGCCGTTGCGGTAGCCTACCTCGGAATCTTCGGAAGAGGAGGTCGGCCATCCACTATCGGGGTCGCTGAAGTCATCCTGCAACAACACCTTGCCGGTCGGCCAGGGCGTCACCGCCACCGGCAAGGGTGCAGGGGTAGGGGTTTCTGTGCTTCCAATCGCCACTTCACCCCGCAAGGCGGCAGCAATGAGTGGTTTGGCCAGGTTGATGGGGCGCAGGGCATTGATGAAGCCGCCGGTGGGCACACAATCGTCATCCTCGTCGATCACGCCATCGCCGTTGGTATCGGCCAGATAGCGGCAGTCCACCACTTCACTGTTGTCGGAGCCAGAGCCCAACTGCGTGGGGATTGCCACCAGTTCGCCAGCCGCGTTGACAGCCATGCCGCCGCTGTTGCCCCCCGCAATCGCCGCCGACGTTTTGATGAACGCGCGCCGCCCATAAGGCTTCTCGGCCGTAAAGCCACTAACCTCGCCACTGGTCAGGGTGATGGTATTGCCACCGATGCCCGGATAGCCCAAAATCACAATCGGCTCACCCAGATGAAGTTTGGACGAGTCGCCCAAACGAGCGTAGGGTAAGTCGAGATGCAGCGCGTCCACAGGGTTGCCGTCCAGGTCGGTGGTGATGCGCAACACGGCCAGATCCAGTTGCGGGTCAGCCTGCACCACTTCGGCAAAATATTTGGGGACTGGCGGCTGGTCTTCCGCCTCGGTGACCAGAATTTCCAGCGCGTCGACCTGCTCACCGCTGCCGGGCTCGGGCAAGGCCACGTGTGCATTGGTCAGAATGAAGCCGCGCGGGTCAACAATGGTGCCCGAACCGCTCCACACCGGCCGCAAGTTACCGCCCTCAGTTTCGGTTTCGGCCACAATCTGCACCACCGCCCGGTAAGGGACTTTATCGGCCAAAGGCGTGATGGCAGGGGTAAACGCCGCCACAGGCTGGGCAGGGGTGGCTACGAAGGGGGTCGCCGTAGCCTGGGACAAGGTAGGCACAGGGGAAGCCACGCCCGCGCCCGGCGTCAAAGTGGGAATGACCGCCGCGGGTGTGCTCAGCCCGCTTTCTCCCGCCGGTTCGGAAAGCCAGCCGATCACCGCCAGACCGCCCACCCCCGCGACCAAACACAGGAACCCCACCACCAGAACAATTCCACAGCCAATCCACACCTTTTTCATCGCACTTCTGCTCCCAATGCCAGCGGCCACTCCAATGGCCTGCGAGGAACCTCTTTCCTGATTATACCGCGCGCCCAGGGCTTACAGCCATTTGACCACAATATCGCCAATGACGTTGGCCGCTTCATCCCCGCGATCGGCCGCGTTGGAAAGATGGCGGTAGATTTCCCGCAGTTTGAGGATATTCATGACATCGTCCAGCGTCTGCGGGGCGGCAAACAGGTGTGCCAGCGCCTCGCGATACACTTTCTCGACCCGGTTTTCCAGCGCCTTCGCGCGCACGGCGTGCTCGTTGGCAACATTGGGGTGACTGCCCAGCCGCTCTACCCCGCGATAGACTTCCGCAGCGGCATCGTGCAACAACGAAACCATGCGGCTGATATACTGGTTGGGCCTCACTTCGAAAATCTCCATCTCATCCACTGTGGTGTAGGCATAATCGAGCATATCGTCGATGGTAAGCGAAAGGGCAAAAATGTCTTCGCGGTCGAAAGGCGTCACAAAGGTGCGGTTGAGTTCGTCGATCAAAATCCGGCGGGCTTCGTCGGCTTCCTTTTCGATTTCCCGCAAACGGCGCGCCGCGGCCTCGGAAGGCTTCTCGACGTACTCTTGCAGCACATGAAAGCCCTCAAGGGTCAATTCGGCCTGCTGCATCAACAGCACCACAAACCGGTTTGGCTTCTTGTCGCGTCGGAACAAACCCATTATGCATTCCTCCTCAAAGAAAGGCTCACGGCAGCGGTGGTTGCCGCCGTAATGCGTGCCGGATGGGCCACCGCGAGCAACGGCACCCACACGATTTCTTCACCGGAAACCACCAAAGGCCAGCGCGCTCGCAGCCGTGGCGGGATTTTGGCGTTCACCATCAGGTCAGCAATTTTCTGCCGCCGCCCGCCCATGCCCAGGGGAGCTATGGCGTCGCCCGGGCGGCGGGGGCGCACCATCAGGGGGAAGGCCAACGCCGAAGCGTCCAGCCAGGCCGTGGCGGGGCTGGTATGAGGGTCGTCCGGCGGCGGGGAAAGTGCGGAAAGGGTGAGCACCCAGCCAGACGCAAGGGCAACGCTGCCGCCAGGTTCGAGGGGAAAAGCCTGCTCACCCGGCAATTGCGGCCAGGCTTCTGCGGGCAGGGTTGCCCGCCGCTGCGCTACCCAGAGGGTTGCAGGTTCGACCCACAGCACGAGCCCGGCGAACCAATCCCGCGCGCCGCCTCCAGGGTATGCGGACGCCCGGCGAGCGGCTTCCACATGCTCGAAACCGACCTCAGGCGCGCCCAGCCGCGCTGCCGCCCAGCGTAGCCAGCGGCGCTGCAAGGCCAGAGGGGCTGCCAAAAACGCCTGCCGCTGCAACCCCACAAACTTGTCATCTTCCGCTACCAACACCGCCGTCAGGCGGCGGCGGGCTTCCGCGGCCAGGAAATCCTCTTCTGCCGCCGCCACAGCCGCCAGCCGCCCCAGGGCCGCATCCAGCGCCGGGTTTTCCACCCGCAGGCGGGGGAGAAGGTCCAGCCGCAGCCGATTGCGGAAAAACGCCCGCTGCCAGTTCGAGGCATCCCACCGCAGGGGCAACCCGTAACGCCGCGCATAGGCAATCGTCGCCGTGCGGCGCACCCCCAGCAAGGGCCGCGCAAGGGGGATTTCGGCATCCCAACGCGGCAAACGGCGGCATGGCCGCAGCCCGGCCAGCCCCGTCAGACCGCTGCCCCGCAAGAGATGCATCAACACCGTCTCACTCTGGTCGTCGGCAGTATGCCCCACGGTCACAGCAACAGCACGCTGCTCGCGCGCCACGCGAAAAAGGAAGCGATAGCGCGCCTCACGCGCCGCGTCTTCCAGCGATTGCCGTCCGGCAGCCGCCAGTGCGGCCACATCGTCCCGCCCCACCACGAGGGGCACGCCCAACCTGCGGGCTACGGCTTCCACGGCGGCGGCGTCGGCATCGGCGGCTTCCCGCAAGCCGTGGTGCAAATGTGCCGCAATCACTTCAAAACCCAGCGCGTGCAACGCGTGAAGCAGCGTCAGACTATCGGGGCCGCCCGACACGCCCACCACCAGCCGCGCCCCCCTTTCCAGCCCGCAGGCCGATGCCAGCGCAAGGCAAACGGCTTCTTGTAATTCGTCTGGCATGGGGCACCTGCCTGGTTAAACCCGAGTTTCGGACCAGCGCGCTGAGCGAAGATTGCGGAGCAATCGCAGTCGGAACGCCGCCGGAGACATGAGCCAAAACTGAGGTTAAAAAACACCCTGCCGCCCTCACCGTGGCTTCCCGTCAGGGCGGCTCAAAACAACACCATGGGCGCACGCTACGCCAGCATGTGCAGATTATAACCTAACCTCAGGCCCCCTACGGCCACACG
>CAYYRG010000153.1:0-4050 GCA_964474015.1 uncultured Anaerolineaceae bacterium
GTGTAATCCAAAATGTAGTCACCCGCGGGGTAATCATCCTGCCCATCGTTGATCGTCTGGGTAAAGGTGGCCTTGATGCTCAGGTGATGTTCGCCCGCAGGCCAGTCTTTCAGCACCGCATACACCAGGCGGCACGAGAGGCCGCTCCTGGTCTGATACTCGTAGGTCGAAAGGGCATCGGCGGGCACCGTCTGACCGTCCATTGTAAAGGTCAGTTGAATGTGCTTGAAGTTGTCGGCGAGGGTGTCTTTATCGCTGGCGCACCAGCCATAAGACCACACCAACGGCCTGGCGCCATCGCTGACGGGCACGGTGTAAGTGATGGTGCCGGGTTTGGCAAAATCTTCGGCTGAGGGCTTCTCACGCGCCAGGTCTTCCAGGAATTTAGCGCCGCTCAGCAAGTACCCTTGCGCTTTGTCAGCCGCCACGAGTTGGGGTGGCCCCGCCGGTTCAATGCCCGCCCCCGCGGGTTTGAGGATGGCTTCCTCGGCCACTTTGAGCACCACATCGTCATCCCGCAGCAGGGTTTTGGGGGTCAGCGGCACCCGCAAGGTCGGCTGCACGCCCTGGCCTTCCAGGAAGAGCGAACCATCGGGGTTCACGAACCGCCCGGTGGGAATCTGCATCGAAAGGCCGTCGGGCAGTTTGATCTGCCCGCGGGAAACCTCGGCTTCCGTGCCGCTGGTGGGGTATTCGCCAATCACCATCGCGCCGGGCACTTTGCTGAAGCCATAGGCTTCCAACTCGCAAGCGCTGTAGCACGCCGGGCCCACCAGCACCGCGAGTTTGTCGAAGTGGTACTGTTCTTCGTTGGGCAGGAATTTGTCCGGCTCGCCTTCCGGCTCGAACTTGCCGGTTTTGTCGCTGTAATATTCCAACTGGCCCAGGGTAATGGTCTTTTTGGTGAAGAAACCCGCCAGGCCAAGCGGTGCACCGCCGCTGTTATAGCGCATGTCAATAATCAACCCCGGCACCTTCTTGGCCTGAAACTGCTTCAGCGCCCGCTCGAACAGCCGGATAATGAGATTGAGGTCATCGTAGTTGCTGTTGATGCGAATGTAGCCTACCCCGGAATCCAAAATGCGGTAATCGACCGGCAAATAGGTTTGCTTGGGCGCATTGTGATAGATGGAAGTGTAGTTGAAACTCTTGCGCTCGGCAATGGCGGTCAGTTTTGCCGTTTGGGGCTGCTGAGCGCCGGGGTTGATGAAGGTTACCGTTGCCTTATCGCCGGGCTGGGCGCGCAACAGGTAGCGCGCCTGCTGGTAGCGCAGCGCCCACTCGGTGGACATCGGCAACGACCACGGCTTGACCTTCTTCAGCGCCTCGTCAATCGGCTGGCCGTTGAATTCGGTCACGATCGCGCCCTTCTGAATGCCCGCCTGATCTGCCGGACCGCCGGGCAGCACATACACCACCAGATAGCGACCATCGTCCATGCGCCGGATGGCGAAGCCGTAGCCGCCCTCGGTGGCCTTCATAAAGAGCTGGTAGCCGTACTCGGTCATGCTGAGGCCGACGTGGCCGTCTTTGAAAGCCCAGGTGAAATCGCGCAGCGCCAGCCAGAAGGCATTGGGGTCGTTGTCTTTTTGGGCTGCTTCCACCCGCGGCTTGAGTTCTTTATAAAGGGCATCCCAATCTGGCTGCTTCTCGGGATAGCCGTTGAAGGCGTATTCCTTGCGAGCAAAGGCAAACAGTTTATCGAAGGCTTCGGTGTAAGAAAGTTTGGAGAAATCCTTGATGGCCGCCTCTTTCGGCTCATAAAGCCGCAGGTCGGCCACCTCGGTGCGGATGAACTTGAACGGCTTCTGGTCGAGGTCGACGATGGTGTAGCCCGCGGGGATGGGCGCGACGGGGTCGTCTTTGGTGAAGAGTTTGCCATCGGGGCCAAAACCGGTGGGGAATTCCTGCTGGTTGTCGGGCGCCCACACCACCAGTTTGCCACCAATGACTTCATCCTGGTTTTCGGAATCGGTTTTCACCGAAGCCAGATAACCCGGCCAGCCATACGAGCGGTCGTCGCCCACCGCATAAGGGCCGCCGGTCAGGTTCGGCCAGTAACTGACGGCAAAAATCTGCACGCCTTTATCTTTGTGGCCGTTATTGTCCACATCGGCAAAGTGACCCTCAGGACGGGCAGGAAGTTCAATTTCATACGTGCCGTGCTTTGCTTTGGGGTCAAGTTTCAGGTAGCCCAACACCTGCGATGCCACGGGGATTTCCCAATCGCGGTTGCGGGTTACGAAGCCATACATATCCACCAGCGCCACGGCCTGCTCGACGTAGTAGGTCGTGATGATGTCGTTGGTGTAATCGAACTCGCCGGTCACCTTCACCGCGCTGGGGCCGCTAACCGCAGGTTGCGGCGTTGGCGACGCGGCAACCACAGGGGCAGCCGTGGTTGCCTGCGGCAGCGTCGGCGAAGGCATCGGCGTCGCCGGGCCACAGGCAGCCAGCAGAAACGCCGCGGCCACCACCACAAAGAAGACCAAACGCCAGGGTTTATGCATCACACGCTCCTTACGCAATCAGGATACGGGAGAGGAACAAAAAACGGGCGCGTTGGCGCCTTCCCATCGCGCCCCATGTCCGATTATACCCCGAACTTGCCGGGAAAGCGTTTATAATGGGAACCACCACTCTCTCCCGCGGAGGTTCCATGCTCACCACAACCCTGCCGAACGGCCTGACCGTCTTCCTCAAAGAAATTCACACCGCGCCCCTCGTCAGCCACTGGGTGTGGTATCGCGTCGGCTCGCGCGACGAAATCCCCGGCATCACCGGCATCAGCCACTGGGTGGAGCACATGCAGTTCAAAGGCACGCCCCGCTTCCCCGCCGGTGTGCTCGACAAGGCCATCTCCCGCACCGGCGGCACCTGGAACGCCTTTACCTACCTCGATTGGACGACCTTCTACGAAACCCTCCCCGCCGACCAGGTGCAACTGGCCCTGGATCTGGAAGCCGACCGCATGGTCAACAGCACTTTCGACCCCGAGGAAGTGGCTTCCGAGCGCACGGTGGTGATTTCCGAGCGGCAGGGCAACGAAAACGAGCCTTCCTTCCTGCTGGCCGAAGAAGTGCAGGCCGCGGCCTTCCGCGTGCACTCCTACCACCACGAGGTCATCGGCGATATGGCCGACCTGGAAACCATGACCCGCGACGACCTCTACCGCCATTACCGCACCTACTACATCCCCAACAACGCGGTGCTGGCCATCGCGGGCGACTTTCAGGCCGAAGCCATGCTTCAGCAGGTGCAGGAAGCCTACGGCAGCATCCCCGCGGGGGAAGAGCCGCCCCGCCGCGCCCGCCCCGAACCGCCCCAGCGGGGGGAACGCCGCGTGGTGGTGGAAGGCCCCGGCGAAACCACCTTCCTCCAGGTGGCCTACCACGCCCCCAACGCCACCCACCCTGACTTCTTCCCCCTGCTCGCGTTGGATAGCCTCCTGAGCGGCCCCACCAACCTCAACCTGTTCAGCAGCGGCCTGACCAACAAAACCTCACGCCTCTACCGCGCCCTGGTGGACACCCAATATGCCGTCAACATCGGCGGCGTGCTGCACCCCACGATCGACCCCTACCTCTACACCCTGCACGCCATCATCCACCCCAACCGCACCGCCGACGAGACCCTCCAGGCACTGGATGCCGAAATTGCCCGCCTGCACGACGCCCCGCCTTCCCCTGACGAACTGCAACGCGCCCTCAAGCAGGCCCGCGCCCTGTTTGCTTATGGCAGCGAAAGCATCTCCAACCAGGCCTTCTGGCTGGGTTACAGCGCGATGTTCGCCGATTACACCTGGTACACGACCTTCCTGGAACGCCTGGCCGCGGTCACCCCGGCAGACGTCCAGCGCGTGGCGCAAACCTACCTGCGCCCCCAAAACCGCGTTGTCGGCGTTTACCGCCCCACCGCCTGATTTGCCCGCATCCTGCATCTTGCACCCTGCAACTTGCAACTCTCCCTCGGAGGCCCCCATGCTCATCGACGCCCACGAAGACATCGCCTGGAACATGCTGGCCTATGGCCGCGACTACACCCACAGCG
>CAYYRG010000154.1:0-4044 GCA_964474015.1 uncultured Anaerolineaceae bacterium
ACCTCGGGGCGGCGGCCTTCGGAAAAGTTGGGGATGCACTCCACCAGGGGCATGGACATGGGGAACCTCCAAAGGGGGGAAGCAGTTTTTTCACCTCAAGCGCGAGGTTTACCCACGGCAAAGCAACCTCGCGCTTCAATCTTACCACTTCCGGGCGGGATTTTATTGTACAATGGGGCCATGTCGCGGCTCAGGATCAGGCTTTGGCTGCTGGGAATTTTGCTACTGGGGGGCTGCACCCGCGCCTGGGGCGGGAATGCCCCTGCGTGGCAGCCGCCCACTGCGGCCTACGCGCCGATTTCTGGGGCGACGCCCTCGGTGTTTCCCTTTGCCACGCCGGTGCGGGAACCCGGCGAGGTGATGCCTTCCCCGACTCCCAACCCGCCCCGCCCCCTGCCCACCCTGCGCGCCCAGCAGCAGCGCTACCAGGTGCAGCCCGGCGATACCTTAGCCGTGCTGGCGCGGCGCTTCGAGGTAAGCGTGCAAGCGATTGTCGAGGCCAACCACCTCGCCAACCCCAATGCCCTCTCGGTAGGGGAAACGCTGATCATTCCCGCGCCGGCGCCTGCTGCAACGGCTCTGGCTTTCAAGATCATCCCCAACTCGGAACTGGTGGCCAGCCCCAGCAACGCCGCTTTCGACGTCGCGGCCTTTGTGCAACGCGCTGGCGGCTTCCTGGCAACCTATCAGGAAGACGTCCACGGCGCGACGATGGGCGGTGCTGAAATGGTCACGCGGGTGGCGCGCGATTATTCCGTCAACCCCCGCCTGCTGCTGGCGCTGCTGGAATACCAGAGCGGCTGGGTCACGCATGCCGAGGTGGGGGAGCAGGCACGTGCCTTTCCTTTTGGGTGGCGCGTGCCGGGGCAAGAGGGGCTTTGGCGACAATTGCACTGGGCGGCGAATGAACTCAACCGCGGCTATTACCTCTGGCGGGTCAACGCCGTGGGGGCTTTTGTGCTCGCCGACGGCCTGTTAGTGCGGCCTTCACCCCTGGTCAACGCCGGTACCGCCGCGGTGCAACACTTCTTTGCCTTGCTCGATGGCCTGGAAGACTGGCAGCACGACGTGGGACCGCAAGGGCTGGCCGCGACCTATCGGGCGTTGTTCGGCTCCCCCTTCGATTATGCCTTCGAGCCGTTGCTGCCGCCCGGCCTGAAGCAGCCGCCCATGCAACTGCCCTTCGAGCCCGGCGTGGTGTGGTATTTCACTGGCGGGCCGCACAGCGCCTGGGGCGATGGTGCGGCCTGGGCCGCCCTGGATTTTGCCCCCAGCGACCTGCCTCCCACCGGCGGCTGCGAGGTAAGCCAGGCGTGGGTGGTCGCCGTCGCGGACGGCCTGGTGGTGCGCGCAGCCGACGGTGCGGTGGTACAAGACCTCGACGGCGACGGCTATGAGCAAACCGGCTGGGACGTGCTCTACCTGCACATTGCTCCTGAAGGGCGCGTCGCACCGGGCACCTACCTGCACGCAGGCGAGCGCATTGGACATCCTTCTTGCGAAGGCGGCCTGGCCAACGCCACCCACCTCCACATCGCCCGCAAATACAACGGGGAATGGATTTCCGCCGACCGCGACCTGCCGTGGGTACTCGACGGCTGGGTTTCCAGCGGCGCAGGCCGACCTTACGATGGTTTCCTGCGGCGCGGCGACGTGGTCAAAGAAGCCTGCCAATGTCGGGAAGCAAAAAACTCGCTTTCGCGGTAAAATTTGCAAACCGAAAACGCCTCGCGGCATTTTGTGACAACCGTCACCTGCGAAAAAAATGGTTTTCTGGTATGGATTAAGCCACCTTAGCGAAGGTAGGAGAGGAGGTGTGTAATGCAGAAAGTGCCCAGCGAGACCCTGCCCATCGATCGCAAACAGCGGCTGGTCATCCCCTATCTGGAATTGCCGCTGCGCGACCCGCAGGAACGCATTTGCGACTTCGACGACATCCACATTCCGTTGACGCCCGAAGAAGCCCAGCGGGAGGCGTCTCGCTGTATTCATTGCCCTGACCCTGCGCCGTGCATGCAGGCCTGCCCGGTGCACAACGACATCCCCTCTGCCATGTGGCTCATCGAGCAAGGGCGTTTCCTGGAAGCCGCGGCGCTTTACCGGGAAACCAGTTCCATGCCCGAGGTGTGCAGCCGGGTGTGCCCGCACGAAGTGCTGTGTGAAGGCGGCTGCGTGCGCTCGGCTTACGACGGCACGGTGCACACCGGCATGTTGGAACGCTTCGTGGTGGATTATGAACGACGGGTCAAGGGCGGCATCGTCGAGGTGCCGGTAGGGAAACCCACAGGGCACAGCGTGGCCGTGGTCGGTGCCGGGCCGGCAGGGCTTTCCTGCGCTGAACAATTGCGCCAAAAAGGCCACGACGTGACCGTTTTCGATGCCAAACCCGCCCCCGGCGGCTTGCTGGTTTACGGCATCCCCAATTTCAAACTGACCAAAGATGTGGTTTTCGCCCGCGTGGAAGATTTAAAGCAAGCGGGCGTTAAATTTGTCTTCAACACCAAAATCGGCGTCGACAAAACCATCGATGACCTGTTTGCCGAGGGCTTCGAAGCCGTGTTCATCGGGGTGGGCGCAAACGTCGACGCGCCCATGAAAGTGGAAGGCAACGACCTGGAAGGCGTTTACCCGGCCACGGAATACCTGGTGCGCGCCAATGTGCCGCCGGAAATCTGGCCGGAAGAATATCAGGGCAAAGGCCCTCTGGAAATCGAAGGCAAGCATGTCATCGTGGTCGGGGGCGGCGATACCGCAGCCGACTGCTTGCGCACCTCGGTGCGCTTGAACGCTGCCAAGGTGACATGCGTTTATCGCCGCTCGGAAGCCGAAATGCCTGGTGGGCTGAAAGACCGCACCTGGGCGCGGCAAGAAGGGGCGGAATATCAATTCCTCACCCAGCCGGTGAAGTTCATCGGCGACGAAAATGGCCACCTGAAAGCGGTGGAATGTGTGCGCATGAAACTCGGCGAACCCGATGAAAGTGGCCGCCGCCGCCCGATTCCCATCGAGGGCTCGAACTTCACCATGCCTGCCGACATCATCGTGCTGGCCATTGGCTACTGGCCTGACGAAACCATCGGTAAGACCACGCCCGACCTGAAGACTTACAAATGGGGCCTCATCGTCACCGACCCCGAAACCGGTGCGACTTCCCGCCCAGGGGTGTATGCCGGTGGGGATGCCGCAACCGGCCCAGATTTGGTGGTAACTGCAGTGGCTGCCGGTCGCCGCGCGGCTGCTGCGATCCACGAATACCTCCTGAGTTTGGAGAAGGCAGAGGGCCAGCAAAGCGAAGACGCCTTGCAGCCCGCTCCTTGACTCCTCTCCTCCTTCGCTGGAGCAGGCGGCTTGCCCTCGCGCAGGCCGCCTGCTCGCGTTAACGCCAAATTCAGTTATAATCCCACCGGGGAGGTTGCAACGTTCCTCCATGCAACCTCCCCTGGAGAAATGCCATGCACATTCCCGTGTTGAGCCCTGAGCGCTTGAGGTTGCGCCCGTTTACCGAAGACGACGTTCCTGCCCTGGCCCGCCTCGCCAACGACCGCGCCGTGGCGCGCACCACGACCATCCCTTTCCCCTACACCGAAGCCCACGCGCGGGAATGGATAGCCTCCCACGCCCCCGCGGCGGCGCGCCGCGAGCGCCTCATTTGGGCCATCACCGACCGTTCCACCGCCCGCCTGATGGGCACGATCGAATTGCGCTTTCGTTCCCCCCGCCACGTCGGCGAACTGGGCTACTGGCTGGGTAAAGCCTTCTGGGGCCGCGGCTACATGACCGAAGCCGCCCGCGCTGTGCTGGCCTACGGCTTCGAGCAGGCCGGGCTTTACCGCATCCAGGCCAAACACTGGCACAACAACCCCGCTTCCGGGCGGGTGATGCAGAAACTCGGCATGACCTACGAGGGCACCTTGCGCGCTGCCGCCGCCCGTTGGGGCGAGTATCTGGATGTGCTGGTGTATGCCATTCTCAAGCCGGAATGGGAACGGGTAGTGGAAGGTTGAGTGGTCACCTGGTTACTTGGTTACATGGTTACCTGGTTAC
>CAYYRG010000155.1:0-4026 GCA_964474015.1 uncultured Anaerolineaceae bacterium
CAGCGCAAGCGCTTCGTCAATGCTCAGCGCAAGCGCTTCGTTGACGCTCAGCGCAAGCGAAGCCTGAAGTCGCAGGGGGGGCGGGGGAGGGTAATATCCTCTTCGGCATTCGACCACCTTTGTGCGCGCCCGCGGCAGCCAGCGTTTGCCGGGCATTCGGGGTATAATGGCAACATGATAATGCGTCGATGGCGTTGGGCTTTGCTTTTGTTGGCGTTGGCCGCGGCTGCCAGTTGGGTCCGCCAGCCAGCCGCGGCACGCGCACCGGCTGTGTTGACGCCCTTCCCCACCCCCACGCCAGGGGACGACGGCGTCATCCGCTACAAAGTCCAGCC
Organism: uncultured Anaerolineaceae bacterium; assembly: GCA_964474015.1. GTDB lineage: Bacteria > Chloroflexota > Anaerolineae > Anaerolineales > DRMV01 > DRMV01. Next base: position 336 of record CAYYRG010000155.1, read on the forward strand.
AGGCGATACGCTCTGGCGCGTGGCCGCGATCGCCAAAGTGTCGGTGGATGAACTGCGCGCCCTCAACAACCTGCGCCCCGACCAGCCCCTTCGGCCTGGGCAAATCTTGATTTTAGGCGTGGGCGTCTCGGAAAAGCCCACCCCCACACTGCAGCCCGGCGCGCCTCCCACCGCGACCCCCACACCGACCCCCGAACCCGGCGTTGGCACGCTTTGTGTACTGCTTTACGACGACGAAAACGGCAACGGCCTCTACGAGGAAGACACCGAGCGTCCGCTGGCGGGCGGCGCGGTCAGCGTGACCACCCGCGTCGGTTCGGTTTCCCTCACAGCAACCACCAACGCCAAAGACTTCGTTTGCTTCAACGATCTCAAAGAAGGCCAATACATCGTAACCATCGGCGTGCCAAAAGATTACAACCCAACCACCGCGCCCAACGTCACCCTCACCCTGCGGCCGGGCGACACCACTTATGTCACCTTTGGGGCGCAGCGGGCTGCCCCGACCACAACGGCCACACCGTCGAAGCGCAAATCGCCTTTGTTGGGCATTGTAGGCTTTGTCTTCCTGCTGGGCGGCGTGGGGCTTTGGGTGTTCGCCGCCCGCCGGATGCGCAGGCGGTAAAGCAAGGCCAAAACTGCTATGTGGCAACATCGTCTTTTCATCCTCAACCGACAACAAGGCCAGCCGGCGGGCGACCTGCCGGGAGTGGCGCTTTACCTGCCCCCCAAACGCGCCCACCGAATGCGCCGACGGGACGCGTTGCTCATCTATCTCCACCAGGAAGGCAACGCACCCCTGGGGGCAAAAGACCAGCATGCCCTGCTGGAAAAACTGGCCGAGCGTTATTTCAGCCTGAGCGGCTCGGTCACCGCGGCAATGAAGGAACTCACCACCGCGCTGAACGCCTTTTTCCTCAACCGCAACCGCAAACTCTCACCTCACGGCAAACAAGCCATTGGCTGGCTGACCCTGGCCGTATGGCGCGGCAGCAACCTTTACCTGGCCCTCTCAGGCCCCATGCATGCCGCCGTGCTGGGCGAGACGGTGACCCACTACCACGACCCGCAAGTCAGCGGGCGCGGGCTGGGCGTGGGGCGCGCGGCGCGGCTCTACTTCGCCAGCGCCGCCGTGCAGCCAGGCGACGTGCTGCTGATTGCGCCTCATTTCCCTGCTGCGTGGGATGAACGGGTGCTGCACCTGGAAGCCAGCCGCAAGATCTCGCCTTTGCTGCGTCGGCTGGTGGCTTATGGCGGTACGCAGCAGGAAAGCGCCATCGTACAGGTGCGCCCCGGCGAGCCCGAGGTGCATCGCACCGTGCTGACCGCTGCCGCAGCCTCGCCCGCTGCACCCGCAACGCCGCCCTCCGCCCCAACCGAAAGCCCCGCCGCCGCGGCGCCACCCGCCCCGCCGCAGGCAGAAAAAACCACGGACGGCCTTCCCCCCGCTTCAGAAGCCCCAGAAGCCCCCCCTGAGCCGCAGGCAAAGAAGGCAGCGCCCCCCCCAACATCGGCCATACCACCCGCAACACCTGCCTCCCCCGCAGAAGCGCCGTCGCCCACCGCCTCGCCGCCTGCCAACACAGCGCCGACAGCCGCCCCTTCTACAGCGGCAAGCGGGAAGAAGCCCCCACGGCGCGAACGGCGCTTTCCCCTCGGCAGGGCAGCCAGCAACGCCTTCGCCGCGGCGGCTGAAACCCTCCGCCGGGGGTTGGCCGCCCTGTGGCGCACCGGCGAGGGGCTGGCCGAGGGCTTCCGCCACGTGGCTGCCCAGGGGCTTTCCACCTCAGCCGACGAGGTGTTTGCCCTGCCCCGCTCGTTCATGGCGCTGACCGCCATCGCGGTGCCCCTGGTGGTGGTGACGATTGCCGTGGTGGTCTTCGTGCGACGGGGGCGCTTGCAGCAATATCAGGCTTATTTCAGCCTGGCACAAACCGAGGCGCGCCAGGCCGAGGCCATCAAAGAACCCATCACCCGACGGAACGCGCTGGTCGAAGCACTGCACGATGTCAAGGCCGCAGAGACCTACTACCGCACGTCGGCGTCCGAGGCACTGCGAGAACGCCTCACCCAGGCGCTCGACCAGCTGGACGGCGTGCGGCGGATAGATTTCCAACCGGTTTCCGACCGCCTGCCCGCCGAAAGCCCCGTGCGGCGGCTGCTTTTCCAGGGCGCCGACCTCTATGCTCTCACCGAGAACGGGCGCGTTTACCACTACCAGATTCGCGGCCAGCATTACGTCCTCGACCGCGACTTCTTGTGCGGGCCGGGCAGATATGGCGGCGAACTGCAGGTAGGGCCGCTGGTCGATGTGGCGCTGCTCAGCCGGCAATTGCAGCCGGAGGCTTACAGCCTCGTGGGCATCGACGCGGCCGGGCACGGCGTGCTTTGCGGCCCCCACCAACAGGAAGCCGCAGGTTTCGTGCTGCCTCCTGCCACCCCCACCAACTGGCGACGCCCGACGCGCGTGGCTTACCAGGATGGCGACCTTTACATCCTCGACCCCCCGGCCAAAGCCGTGGAGGTGGTTTCGATGGATGGTGCCGGGGAATTCAGCGGCACACCCTACAATTACTTCACGCAGGGCGCGCCCGCGGGCATAGAGAACGTCATCGAAATGGCCGTGCAGCGCGGCGGGCTGTATCTGCTGCACGCCGACGGGCAAATGACCCGCTGCGAAGAGGCTTCCGGCAACGTGGTGAAATGCAAGGCACTGCCCTACGACGATACCCGACCCGGGCGCGCCGCCGGGCCAGTGATGCCCAACACGCGCTTCGCGCAAATCGTGTTAGCGTCGGCCCCAGACCCTTCGCTCTACATGCTCGACGCAGCAGCCAGCGCGGTGTATCGTTTTTCTTACCACCTGAAGTTCGTTACCCAATACCGGCCTGCCCAACCGCTTCCAGCCAAAATCACGGCCTTTGCCGTCGACCCCGAAACGCAAATGCTGTTCGTCGCGGCGGGCGGGCGAATTTACCAGGGCTCCCTGCGATAGATGTGCACGCTTTTCTCCCTCGTCCTTGACTTATTGGCCGCCCTGGGGGTCATGCTGTTTGGCTGGTTTGGGCGGCTTTTTCTCTTCCAGCCAGCCCGTTACCTGCGGGCTTTTGCTTCCGTGCGGCTGGAAAACTTCCAGCGCTGGGGGCTGAGCGAAGAAGACATTGCCCGGCGTCCCCCGGCGGTTTTCGTGCGCTGGTTCACCCGGAAACCCTATCGCCAGTGGCTGGAAAGCCTGGCACGCGAGCCTGAGCGCCATCGCGCGCTGCTGGTGCTGGTGCGGCTGTATGGCGTAGGGCTGGCGGTTGTCGGGCTCGCCATGCTGGCCGCCCTGCTGCTGACCCTGCCGGTGCAAGTGCGGGCTTGTTTTTGAGTTTTCCCCGCCGAGTTGTGGAAAACCCGCGGTTTGCCTGTGGAAAACTCGCGCGCGCTGGGGAAAACCCGGCTTCGCTGGGAAAAACCTTCCCGCGATGGGGAAAACGACGGGGAAAACGGGCGGAAATACTGGAAAAACACCCTGCCCGGCAACACTGCTACAAAGCCCGCATTCTTCCCTGCCAGCGCAGCACTCACTGGCCCCGTAAAAGCCCTCACAAAACATTACCCGACAACCGAGACCACACCATCAGCGCATTTTTAGAGTGGAGCACCCCGATACCGCCTGCCAAAGCGGGGACAAATTGCCGCGCTCCAG
>CAYYRG010000156.1:0-1019 GCA_964474015.1 uncultured Anaerolineaceae bacterium
GCCCCCTGAGCCGTGAGCCAGTTGGTGATTTCGTAATTGCTGATGATGGGAGCGCCGGTGCGTTTAGCGATATCCAGCGCATCGCCGACATGGTCGCCGTGGCCGTGGCTGACCACGATGAAGTCGGCATCGACCTTGTCGGCATTGGTGCTGGCCGCCGGGTTGCCGGTAAAGTAGGGGTCTATCAGGATTTTGTAGCCATCGCTGGTTTCCAGGCCAATGGTCGCGTGGCCGTACCAGGTGATTTTAGTGGACATAGCAGCCTCCTGTTGTGCAAAGGATGAATGCTTGCTTTATCAGTATAACCCAGATTGCCCAAAATCACAGGCAGGAATTACCGATTTCACGCCTGCTTCTCCTGCGGGGCGGCCAAACGCCTGGGGTCCAGAAGGCGGCGCAGTTCATCCTCCGGCAAGTCGGTCATTTCAGCAGCCACGTCGAGAATGGGGCGGCCTTCCGCGTAGGCCCGCTTGGCAATCGCGGATGCCCGCGCATAACCAATGTGCGGCGTCAGGGCGGTCACCAGAATGGGGTTGCGCGCCAGCGGGGCTTCCAAACGCGCCACATTCACCTGGAAACCCGCGACGGCCTTCTCGGCCAGAAGGCGCGCGGCATTTCCCAGCAACTGCGTCGCTGCGATCAAATTCGAAGCCACCAGCGGAAGCATCATATTCAACTGGAAATTACCGTGCTGGTCGGCCAGGGCAACGGTCAAATCATCGCCCTGCACCTGCACACAAGCCATCATCACGGCTTCGGGGATGACCGGATTGACCTTGCCGGGCATGATGCTGGAGCCGGGCTGCAAGGCGGGCAAGCGAATTTCGCCCAGGCCAGCCAATGGGCCGCTGTTCATCCAGCGGAGGTCGTTGGCGATCTTCAGCATAGCCGTGGCCGCGCCGCGCAACGCCCCGCTAAACGCCACCGCAGCGCTCAAACCCGACTGCGCCGCAAAGTGGTCAGGCGCTTCCTTTAACGGGTACCCCGTGCGCTCGGCCAGACGAGCAGCCACGCGTCGG
>CAYYRG010000156.1:1029-3986 GCA_964474015.1 uncultured Anaerolineaceae bacterium
TGCAAAGCAGCCCTCGCCCGAGCCATTTGGAAGGCCCAACCGTTCATTTCCTGCCCCATGCTGATGGGCATCGCGTCCATCAAGTGGGTACGGCCGGTCTTGATATAGGCGCGCAGATGCTCTGCACGCGCCCGCAAAGTGCTTTCCAAACGCGCCAAACCCGGCAGCAGCACCTCCCCGGCAACATGGTAAACGCTCAAGTGCAGCGCAGAAGGAATGACGTCATTGGACGACTGCCCCAGGTTTACCTCGTCGTTCGGGTGTACGATGTAATTTCCAGGCGAGCCGCCCAACAACACCGTCGCACGGTTGGCGATAACTTCGTTGGCGTTCATGTTCGTGGAAGTGCCTGACCCCGTCTGAAAGACATCTACGGGGAAATGCTCATCCCACCGTCCCTCGGCCACCTCTTCGGAAGCCTGCACAATGGCGGCGGCTTTGTCGGGCGGCAACAGGCCAAGGTCACGGTTGACCTCGGCTGCTGCGCCCTTGATTTGACCGAGCGCCCAAAGAAAAGCCCTCGGCATCCGCCGCCCGCTCATGGGGAAGTTTTCCACCGCGCGCTGGGTCTGTGCGCCATACAGCGCATCGGCAGGCACGCGCACTTCTCCCAGCGCATCGGTTTCAATACGCCATTTTGCCATCAGCGATACATCCTGCTATGCAGCCAGAGCGCGGCGGGCGGCTTCCAGCACCTCATCGTATTTGGGTTCCATGCCCAAGTCGGGCATATAATCGGCGTACACGATGGTATCGTCACGCCCCACCACGAACACCGCTCGCCGCAGCAGGCGCACTTCCTTCATCAAGCAGCCATACTTTCGGCCAAAATCCATTTCACGGTGGTCGGAAACCACCAGAATTTTATCGACGCCGTTTGCGCCGCACCAGCGCTTCTGGGCAAAAGGCAAATCGGCGCTCACCGTGACAATCACAATGTCATCGCTCAAGGCCGTGGCCGCTTCGTTGAAGCGGTGCGTTTCCAGGTCGCATACCGGCGTATCCAGCGAAGGCACAGCGGCGATCACCCGCACCTTGCCGCGGGTAGCGGCAAGCACATCCATACTCTGCCAATCCTGCGTGGTTACGGTAAACTCTGGCGCCGTGTCGCCAGGGCGCATGTCGGGGCCAACCACGGTCACATCGTGCCCGCCAAAAGTAATCAATCCTTTACGTTCCAACATCGAGAAACCTCCTTCAGGCCTCAGGGAATTCGAGAACAACGGCTTCCGCCTGGAAACCCACCCGCTTGTGCGAACCATCGCAAAACGGCTTGTTGGCCGAGTGGCCGCAGCGGCACAAAGCCACCACCTTGCCTTCGACCACCTGCGTTTGACCTTCCGCATCGGTGTAGGTCGCCGGGCCAGGGACGAGAATCGGGCCATTTTGAGCAATTTCGATTTCCATAAAACACCTCCGTAGGATATAGGCACAATTGTATCATATTTATCCCAAAAAATGCCCTCGCTGCAAGAATTAAGCGCTCACGCGATAATTCCGCATCATGCCCATATCTTCGTGCTCCAAATTGTGGCAGTGATAGAGGAAAAGCCCCTCGAAATCCTTGAACTTGAGAGCAATTTCCACCTGCTCACCGGGCATCACCAGCACCGTATCGTGCCATCCCTGATCGACAAAGCCGGGGGCAAGCGAATCCCACACGGAACGCCATCTGGAATCCACCTGGCGGCGCAAAATCTGGTACTGCAAGTCGTGGACGTGCATCGGATGGGGAATAGCCCTGCCCCCGCCCATGCCCATGCCGCCTGCTTTATTGATAAAGCGCCAAATTTCCATATCGCCCAGGCGCACTTCCTCGTCTTTAGCCACAGCCGTCATCTCGAAAGTGCGACCGTTGATGGTCCAGCCGCGCCCCATCGTCATTGCGAGCGTGAACGTGCGCGGGCTGGCGGCATTGACGGCTTCCTGTGCGCGATAAGGCGCAATGGTGCTCAAGCGGGAAGGCAAGCGCAAATCGCTTTGCGCCTTTTGGTTGACTTCCACAGTAAACACGGGGAAAGTGTTTTCGCCGCCCGGCACGCCGTGGGCGAGGCTCATCATCCGCAGCCGGGTGCCCACAGCATAGCGGCTGAAATCCACCCAGAGTTCGATGCGCTGCGCCGGGGCAAGGGTAACGAACTGCTTTTGCACCGGCTGCTCCAGCAAACCGCCGTCGGTGCCGATAACGGTCAAAGGCGTGCCGTCCTCCCAGGCGAGTTTGTAAACGCGTGCATTGGAGCCATTGAGCAGGCGAAGCCGATAAGGGCGCGTGGCCACAGGGAGCGTAAAATCGGGCCTGCCATTGACCATCATCGTATTGCCCAGGAATCCGGTCATCTGCTCCATTCTGCCGCCTGTGAGATAAACCAGCTGGTTGTTCTGATCGAAGCGGCGGTCTTGAAGCACCAGGGGCACATCATAATCGCCGGAAGGCAGCCCGAGCGCCTGCTCTTCCTCATCGCTCACGATGAACAACCCCGCCATGCCGCGATACACCTCCGGGCCGGTGCGCCCGTGGGGATGGGGGTGAAACCAGTACGTGCCGGCGCGGTCCAACACCGTGAAATCATAGGTGTAGGTCTTGCCAGCCGGAATCACAAGGCGGGGGTGGCCGTCGTCTCTTTCCGGCACGTGCAAGCCGTGCCAATGCACGATGGTGGTTTCGGGCAGCCGGTGGCTGAATTGCACCCGCACCCGCTGGCCCCGGCGCACCCGAAAGATGGGGCCCAGGTAGGTATTGGGCAGGGTTTGCAGGGCGTCAGAAGGCCCCCGCAATACCTTGCCCTGGTAACGCCACACCTGGGTGGCCTTGCCGGAAAACAACGGCACTTCATCGGGCAGCGCCTGAAGCGCAATTTCCACATCAGGCGTACCGGTCAATGTGGGCTGCGGCTGGGAAACCGCCTCGCCAGCGGGGCCTGCCGCGTGGCGCAGGCGGCTCCACAGTGTGCCGCCCG
>CAYYRG010000157.1:0-3897 GCA_964474015.1 uncultured Anaerolineaceae bacterium
ACGACCAATGGATCAGCAAAATCACCAAACTGCGCGAAGAAATGCGGGAATACGAGCAAATGGCGGCGCGGGTCAGCCGCAAAAAAGAGTTGCAAGAAGACAAAATTCTGGAAGAGTTGCAAGACATCCGCTACCGCATTTCTACTTCCTCCAGCATCCTGACCGACCGCGAGAAAACGGCTTTCTTCTTTGTGCTGGTGCCGGAAGAAATGGTGCTGATCGACACCCAAAAAGCGGCCAAACTCTTCGCTAAATACGATGTCCCCCTGAGCGGCTATATCGTCAACCGTGTGATTCCGCCGGAAGTCGCACTATCTGAACATGCGCCCACTTACCTGCGCAACCGCTACGAAATGCAGCAAAAATATCTGCAGGAAATCGACCGCCTGTTCGGCAGCGATGTACTGGCAAAGGTGCAGGAAATGGAACGCGACATTACCGGCCTGGATATGATCGCGCGCATGGCGGAAGTCATGTTCGGAGAGGAGACGCTGGAATGAACGCCACGAAACCTGCCACCATGCGAGAATTCGTCGCCAGCAAACCCGGCCTGAAGTATGTCTTTTTCGGCGGCAAAGGTGGGGTGGGCAAAACCGTCCTCGCCGGCGCAGCGGCAGTCGCCTTTGCCCAGCAAGGCAAACGGGTGTTGCTGGCTTCCACCAACCCCGTGCACAGCCTCTCGGGCATGTTGGGCCAGGATGTGTTCGGCAAGGCCACGCCGGTAGAAGGCGTGCCGAATTTGTGGGCTCACGAAATCGACACGCGCGACACCATCGAGCGCTCTAAACAGGAAATCAAAGAGAAAATCGAGTGGTTCCTCAAATACGCCGAAATCAAAGGGCGCGCCGACGAATTCGTCGAATCGGCCACCATGAACCCCGCCTTTGAAGAATCGGCCATGTTCGAGAACATGATCGAGATCATGTTCAAAGACGAATACGACCTCTACGTTTTCGACACCGCGCCCACGGCCAACGCCCGCCGCCTGCTTGGCATGTCATCGGTCTATTCCCTTTGGGTCAACAAAATGATGCAAAGCCGCCAGGAGGCCCAGCAGCTCAAACTCAAGCTCTCTTTCTCGCGCAAAAAAGAAGAAAAAGACCCCCTGATGGAATATCTCATCAACTTCCGTGACCGCATGGAACGGGCTAAAGTGCTCCTCACCGACCCCGAAAAGACGGCTTTCTTCTTCGTCACCCTGCCCGAAGCCCTGCCCATCGCGGTCATTCGGCGTTTCATCAACTGGTTCGAAGAATTTGGCATTCCCATCGGCGGCGTCATCGTCAACATGCGCATTGACCCCAACGAAGTCAGCGAGCAAGCCGACGAATTCGTCCACAACCGGGTCAAAATGCAGGCCGAATACATGGAAGAAATCGAGAGGCTCTTTGGCCCCATGGTTCGCGCCGTGCTGCCCCTCTTCGAAACCGAAGTGCGCGGCGTGGAGATGCTCAAACGCACAGCCAACCTGCTCTTCGCCTGACAGATTACCCGCTTCTGGCCCTGCGGCGTCTCCCGCGCTGCAGGGCTTTTTCATCTTCCTGCCATGACCTCACCCCACGAGCTCACCATTCACGATATCAGCATCAGCAACCTCGTTTTAGGCGATGCGCGCCTGTTGCGCCTGCTTCTGCCGCCAGAATGGGATTTCGACCGCGGCCTGGCACCGCCCGACCTTCACGCGCGCCACACACGCCAGGGCGTTCCCTGGATGGCCTCAGGACAGGCGTGGTATGTGCTCTATCACAAAAAACTGGGGTGGGCACTGGAACTCCACGTGCGCGTCAGCCCGGCGCAAAAACCCCCTCCGCAACACGCAACAGCCCTGACCATCGCCGGGCACCCTGCCTATCTCACCCGGCACACTCGCCGCCGCGGCCTGCCGTGGAAACGCCACGACGTTCACTTCATGACAGTTTCGTGGTATTGCCCCCAAACCGAAAGGCACCTCTCGCTGGAATTCAGCGGGTGGTGCCCCGAAGAAGGCTTTGCCCAAATTCGCGACGCGCTCACGCACGCGCGTTGCCACTAACCCTGCGAACCAGCCGCACAAGCCGCGGCCAGGGCTTCAAAAAAGGCGCTGGCGGGCTCTCCTTTGGCCTGCAACGGTGGCAATGAAAGCCGCAACACCACATGCGGCTGCCGTCGGGAAACCGAGAGCGAAATGAGAGCATCGCCATAACGCGCCAGGAACGCCTCCCACGGCTTTAAATCGGCCTCACGGGTTTTGCCACGCAGCAAGAAGGTGAAGCCCTGGGGCCCTTCGACAAGCCGTGGCTTGCCCTCCGCCTGCATTTGGCGGAGTTCCGGGCTATCGCTGCGGGCGGCATCCAACGAAGGTGCAAGGGCACGCAACGAGGCTTTCAACACCATCTGGTCGCGCCGCCCGCGCAACCGTTGGAAAAGCCACCACGGCAGAATTTCGCGCGCCTCTAACAAAAACACCACCTCCATACGCCGAAAAGGCGCACGGGCTTCCCCAACGGTCAAACGCGCTCCCGAAGCAGCGGAACCTATCCAGCGGGCTTCGGTGACCTCCCCCACCGCATCCTGCAAGCCTTCCCGCAGCCAGTAATAAGTCGCAATGCCGCGCTTGCGGTTGATGAGCATTCCCCAAAAATACCCCACCGCCAGCACCACGCTGAGCGCGATGACGAACACCTGACCAAAATTCACTGTGGTAAACTCCTCAAAGAGAATCGCACGGTGCAAACCAGTTTAACGCAAAGGGCATCAAATGTCAAAACACACCTGGCGAGAACGCTGGCAAAGCATCAAGACCTGGGTTGGCGGCTTCCTTTATGGCATGATGTTCTACGAAACCGAGCGCTACTTTCGTCGCCAGCGCGCCGACCTGGAAAACCTGTTTGCCCTCATTCTGTTTGGCGACATGTTCGGCGTGCCCATCCTGCCGCCGGTATATTCCCTGCGCTTGCTGCCGTATGTCGTGCCCACCATCAACCTGTGGAAACGCCGCATGTTGCGCGAGCGCGACCTGACCGACCTGGTTGCCGATTTAGATTCCTGACCCCATAGGAGGAACTCATGGACCTGGGTTTGAGAGGCAAAAAAGCCTTCGTGGCCGGTTCCAGCAAAGGGCTGGGGCTGGCCATTGCCATGGCACTGGCACAAGAAGGCTGCGCCGTGGCCATCAACGGGCGCAGCTTCGAACGGCTGAAAGAAGCCGAGCGACGCATTCGGGAAGCCAGCCACAACGCGGTGGCCATCGTGCCCATCACGGGTGACCTGGCCGACCCCGAAACGCCGCGCACCGTCATCGAGCGGGCCGCCACTGCCCTCCAAGGGCTGGATTTGCTCGTCACAAACACCGGTGGGCCGCCGGCGGGCGCTTTCGAGACCTTTGACGATGCCGCCTGGGAAAGCGCGGTCAACACCCTGCTGCTGGCGCACGTCCGTCTCATTCGCGCGGCGCTGCCGTTCCTGCGTCAATCCACGACGCCCAGCGTGCTGACCCTCACATCTTACTCGGTCAAGCAACCCATCCCCAATCTGGTGCTTTCCAACAGCATTCGCGCCGCCACGGTCAACCTGACCAAAACCTTAGCCCTGGAACTGGCCAAAGAAAACATCCGCTTCAACAGCATTCTGCCGGGATGGACGAAAACCGAGCGGGTCACCGAACTGCTGGAAGCCCGCGCCAGGCAAAGCAACCGAACGCTGAACGACGAACTGCAAGCCGTGGTGCAGGGCATTCCCTTAGGGCGCATGGCCGAGCCCGAGGAATTCGCCAACGCCGCAGTCTTCCTGCTTTCCCCCGCCGCGTCGTATATCACCGGCGTGGCGCTAACCGTCGACGGCGGAGCCTACCAGGGCACATGCTGAAAACAGCCTCCCCCCTTCGCTTCCATCGGGCGGCCACGCAAGGCTGCCCGATGG
>CAYYRG010000158.1:0-3870 GCA_964474015.1 uncultured Anaerolineaceae bacterium
CTCCCGCGACTACCATGATCCACATCCTTCACTACGCCGGGCCGCCGACCATCGGCGGCGTCGAAATCACCATCGCCCATCACGCCCGCCTGCTCGCGGCGCGTGGCTATCGCGTGCAGGTGATCGCCGGCCGCGGGGAAGCCTTCCACCCCGATGTGGCCTTCCTGCACCTGCCGGAAGCCGGTTCCCGTCACCCCGAAGTGCTGGCCGTTTCGCAGGAACTCACCGACCGCGGCCCCACACCACGGTTCGAGGCCCTGCGCGCCCGCCTGCGCGAGCGCCTGCAAGCCGCCATCGCGCCGGAAGACACCCTCATCGTGCACAACGCCCTCACCCTGCACAAAAACCTGGCGCTCACCGCGGCCCTGCACGACCTCGCCGAAAACGGCCAGCGCATCATCGGCTGGTGCCACGATTTCGCCTGGCTCGACGCCCTCTACATCCCCGTGCTGCGCCCTGGCTTCCCCTGGGACCTGCTACGCACCCCCTGGCCCAACACCCGCTACGTCACCGTTTCGGAACACCGACGCGCCCAACTGGCACGCCTGCTCAACATCCCTGCCGAGAGCATCGCGGTGGTGCCGCCAGGGGTGGCCCCGGAGCAACTGCTGCGCCTCAGCCCGCTCACCCGGCGCCTGGTCGAGCGGCTGGGGCTTTGGGAAGCCGACCCGCTGCTGCTCTTGCCGGCGCGCATCACCCGCCGCAAAAACATCCAGTTTGCCATTCGCATCGTGGCGGCGCTGCGCGAGCACTTTCCCAACCCCATGCTGGTCGTCACCGGGCCGCCGGGGCCGCACAACCCCTCCAACCTGGCCTACCTGGAAAAACTGCGTGCCTTGCGGGGCGAACTTGGCCTGGAAAATGCCGTCCACTTCCTCTACGAACACGGCGAAGAGGGCCAGCCGCTGCTGCTCGACGATGAAGCGATGGCCGAATGGTACGCTTTGGCCGACGCGCTGCTCTTCCCCAGCCTGCGGGAAGGCTTCGGCATGCCGGTGCTGGAAGCCGGGCTGACGCGCCTGCCGGTGCTGGCCGCCGACATCCCCCCCGTGCGGGAAAGCGCCGGCGAGACGGCCACCCTCTTCGACCCCCAGGGCGACCCTGCCGAAGCCGCCGCCCGCATCGCCGAGCGTCTGAAAGGCGAGCGCACCTACCGTCTGCGCCGCCGCGTCCGCGACCACTACACCTGGAACGCCATCATCGACCGCCTCGTCATCCCCCTCATCACCGAGCAGCCCTCTGAGGCTTCCAAGACCCCCTGACTTCCGGAGCGCCGCATGAACGAACCGACTTCCCCCGCAATGCCTCGTGTGCTGGTTGCCGTGGCAACCGCCGAAGAAGCCAACTTTCTGTTGCCGCTGGCTCACATGCTGGCGCACGACCATGTGCGCGGGCAAATCGTGGTCTTACTGCTCAAAGCCGTGCCCGAAGGCGAGCCCCTCAGCGCCGCGGCAGGGCCACTGAGCCGCCTGCGGGAAGCCATCGGCGAAATGCTCCGCCGTTACGGCGTGCCCGCCACCTACGTGCATTCCATTGCCCGCCGCCCCGAGCAGATCTGGCCTTCGTTGTGCGAGCAGGCGCGGCGCGAGCACGTCGACACGCTCCTGGTTTCCTGGCCGGGCGAAGCCATCCTCTCGCTGGAAAGCCTGGCTTTAGACGGCCTGCCCTGCCACCTGGTCGTCGCCCGCCAGGGGCACACCACCGACTGGAAGCAAGTCCGGCGCATCCTGCTGCCGGTGCGCGGCGGCCCTTACGACGCCGAAGCCCTGCGGGTGGCACTGAACCTGGCCGAGCAAACCGACGCCCGCATCACCCTGCTGCACGCCACCGGCGAAGCGCCCTACGACGCCGACGAGCGGCTGTTCACCGAGTTTGGCGCCGCCTTGCGGGGCCTGAAGGCCATCACCCGCTCGGTGACCACCCTCGAAGAAATGGAAACCGCCGTCCGCACCGAAAGCGCCGCTTACGACGTCGTGGTGATGGGGGCATCCAGCCGCAACAACCCGCCGGGGAAACTGCTTTCCCCGCGGGCAGAGCGGCTGGTACGCGACATTCCGGCCACGCTGCTCATCGTCAAACCCGTGGCCTCGCAGGCGCGGCAGGAAGCCGCCGAGCGCCGCGCCGAAGCCCGCGCCGCCCGCCGCCCCATCAGCCTGGTGGTCGACCGCTGGTTTGCCGAAAACACCTTCCGCAGCCAGGAATTCGCCGACCTGGAACGCCTGGTACGCATCAAAGAGCAGCAGGGGCTGACCATCAGCCTGGGGCTTCCTGCCCTCAACGAAGAAGCCACCATCGGCAAAATCATCACCACGGTCAAAAAGGCCCTGATGGAAGACTTCCCCCTGCTGGACGAAATCGTACTCATCGACAGCGGCTCGGTCGATTACACCCGCGAAATCGCCGCCGAACTGGGCATTCCCGTGTACATTCACCAGGAAGTGCTGCCCCAGCATGGCGCTTTCCACGGCAAGGGTGAGGCGCTGTGGAAGAGCCTCTATGTGCTCAACGGCGACATCATCGCCTGGATCGACACCGACATCAGCAACATCCATCCCCGCTTCGTTTACGGCATCATCGGGCCGCTGCTCACCAACCCCAAGATTCAATACGTCAAGGGCTTCTACCGCCGCCCGCTGAAGCAGGGCGACAAAGTGGTGGCTGGCGGCGGGGGGCGAGTGACCGAACTGACCGCCCGACCCATGCTCAACATGTTCTTCCCGGAACTTTCCGGGCTCATCCAACCCCTTTCGGGCGAATACGCGGGGCGGCGCGAAGCCCTGGAGCGCCTGCCCTTTTTCACCGGCTTTGGCGTGGAAACCGGCCTGTTGATCGATTTGCTGAGTCACTTTGGGCTGAGTGCCATCGCCCAGGTGGACCTGCGCGAGCGCATCCACCGCAACAAGCCCCTGCCCGACCTCTCGCCCATGTCTTTCGCCATCATCCAGGTGGTGGTCAAGCGGCTGGAGGAGCGGCACAAAATCCATCTGCTGGAAGACATCAACAAAACCATGAACCTCATCCGTTACGCGCCGGGGCGCTACTACCTCGACCAGCGGGAAGTCATCGAACACGAGCGCCCGCCGATGATAGAAATCCCCGAATACCGGGAAAAGCGCGCCCGCCAGGGTGGCAAAAAAGCGGCGCCCCCGCCCCTTGAGCCACGCGAATCTGGCCCATGACCCGACTGCTGCTCATCCGCCACGGCGAAACCGACTGGAATGTGGAAGGCCGCTACCAGGGCCAGGCCGACCCGCCGCTGAACGCACGCGGGCTGGCGCAAGCGCGTGCGCTGGCGGCGCGCTGGCAGCGCGAAGGCATCCGCCCGGCAGCGATTTACGCCAGCCCGCTCCAACGCGCCTGGCAAACCGCCGAAATCCTTGCCCAGGCCACCGGCGCGCCCCTCCGCGCCGAGCCGCGCCTGAAGGAAATCGGCCTGGGCGCATGGGAAGGGGTGCTGACCCCCGAAATCATGCGCCGCTGGCCGGAAACCTTCCGCCATTGGGAAGAACGCCCCTGGGCAACGCGCCCGCCCGGCGGCGAAACCATCGCCGAAGTGCAACAACGCGTGTACGCCGCCATCGATGAAATCGTTGCCCGCCACCCCGACGAGACCATTGCCATCGTGGCCCACCGATTGCCGCTGGCCCTGCTCAAAATCCGCTACCAGGGCTACGACCCCGCCGAAGTGCGGCGTATTCCCATCCCCAACGCCGAGGCGGAGGAAATCCAGGTCTGACCCTCGCCGCCGAGGCGCTGCCCCCCACGCCCTTCGACTTCGCGCCCTGCGGGCGCTCCGCTCAGGGCGTTACTTTGCGCCGCGCTGAGCGGGAGCGACCAACGGGAGCGCAGTCGAAGCGCATTTCTTCCGCA
>CAYYRG010000159.1:0-1254 GCA_964474015.1 uncultured Anaerolineaceae bacterium
TTGAGCCAACCCCTCTCGCAAAAAACAGTCACAGCCCTTGGCCTGCTGCCGTTCCGTGGTATCATTGGGGGCACAGAATAGATAATTATCTAACACCCACCGAGGTGCCATGACCAGCGTTGCTTCCACCTGGGGGCGCGCCTTTAGCGCCCTGCGCCACCGCAACTTCCGCCTTTTCTTCTTCGGCCAACTGGTTTCCCTTATCGGCTCGTGGATGCAATCCACCGCCCTCCAGTGGCTGGTTTATAACCTCACCGGCTCGCAGACCAGCCTCGGCCTGGTCACGTTTGCCAACTTTTTGCCGGTATTGCTCTTTTCGCTGTTCATGGGGGTGCTCATCGACCGTTTTCCCCGCCGACGGCTGCTGCTCTTCACCCAAACGTGGTTCATGGTGCTGGCGGTGGTGCTGGCCGGGCTCACGTGGACAGGCGTCATTCGGTTCTGGCACATCCTGGTGCTTTCCCTCTTGCTGGGTTTCGGGAACGCCCTTGACATGCCCGGCCGTCAGGCCTTCGTGGTCGAGATGGTGGACGACGACAAAGACGACCTGCTCAACGCCATCAGCCTGAACTCGACCCTCTTCAACCTGGCGCGGATCATCGGGCCAGGCATCGGCGGCGTCGTGGTCGCGTCCTTAGGGGAAGCCCCTGCCTTTGCCATCAACGCCATCACCTTCCTCGCCATCATCGTCTCGCTGCTGCTCATGCGCCTGCCCCCGCCGGTGCTGGAAGCCCGCGCCGAAGACCCCCTCGGCAACCTCAAACAGGGCCTGGGCTATCTGCTGGGGGAACGCACCATCCTGGGGCTGGTGACCATGGTAGCCCTGTTCAGCATGGCAGGCTTTGGCGCGCTGACCCTGTTGCCGGTCTTTGCCAAAGACATCCTGCACACCGGTGCAGCGGGCTTCGGCAACCTGATGGCGGCGCAAGGCGTCGGGGCGCTGGCGGGGGCGCTCAGCCTCATTTTCTTGGGAGAGGGCTGGCACAAAGGGCGGGCCCTGTTAGTCAGCCGCGCATTCATCGGCCCGGCGTTGATGGGCGTGGCGCTCAGCCGCAATCCCCTCTTGAGCATGGCGTTGATGGTGGTGCTGGGTTACACCTTCACCACCCAGCTGGTGCTCACCAACACCCTCATCCAGATGTTAGTGCCCGACGCGCTGCGGGGGCGGGTGATGAGCGCCTACACCTGGGCATTGGGCGGCTTTTACCCCCTCGGCGCGTTGGCCATCGGCGCGTTGGGCGACCATATCGGCGC
>CAYYRG010000159.1:1354-3868 GCA_964474015.1 uncultured Anaerolineaceae bacterium
CCCTCAAGGCTGCACGCCAAGGCAGGCTTCCGAACCCGGAGGGGCCAGCAACAGGCCGCTTTTCTCGCGCTTGACCAACCGGAAAGCATCCTCCAGGGCGCGGTTTTCGGGGGCTTTCAAGGTCACATACACCACCGCGGCGCAGCGGCCTTCCAGCCTCTCGGCCACCGCCTGTCCCCAGGCTTCCATGTCGGGGTAAGGCAACACCCGCGCCTCCCTGGTCGAAGAATCCATCACGACCAGCCGCCCCCCTTTCACCGTCGGCACCACCAGCGGCAAAGCAGGGCGGCGGGTGTAGTAAAGGGTGGCTTCCAGTTCGTTGGTCAGCAGCAAAGCATCGGGGGGCAAGGCGCGGGCGTCTTTCCAAATCTTCGCCTGCTGCCAGCGGAAGGAACGCAGCGCCACCCCGCCCCAGCGGGCATCGAAAAAGGCATGATGGTCGGCTGCAAGGGTAGCCAGCAGAAAAACTGCCCACAGCGCCGTCGCCGCCACCGCCGCTCGCGGGCGGGCGCGCAACACGCCCCACAAAGCCGCCCCCACCGCCAAAGAAGCCGGCGGCAACAAAGGCGCTAACAGCCGCCAATCCATTGGGGTGGCCGCGTCAGCCAGGGTAATGGCGGCAACCAGGGCAACAAAATACACCCCGATGAACGCGCCCCACTGCACCAGCAAGGTTTGGAAACGGTCGCGGTGGGTGCTTTCCCCCCGCCAGCCCATACGCCAGCCCACAACCACCGCTGCCAGCGCCCCAACCAGCACCAACGCCCCCCACCCCCACGGCACGGCCTTTGGGAAGACAAAAGGCCCGCCCATCCAATCGGCCAGGGTCTGCAAGGCTGTGCGCCACTTGGCCGCCCCCGGCGGGTGCCAGAGGATGCGGCGGTTGGTCGCCGCGCCGGCCCAGAGGTGATTGACGCCCATCAGCAGCAAGGGCGGCAGCACACCGCCCGCCAAAGCCAGGGCAGCCTCACCCCACGCCAGAGCCTTCCGCCGCCACCACGCCCACAGCATCACCAGCCCCACCCAGGCCAGAGCCACCAGGCCAATCCAGCGGATGTACACCAGCCAGCCCGCGGCCAGCCCCACCAACAACGCCCGCCGCCGCGAAGGGGCTTCCAACCAGCGCGCCAAGGCCCATCCCACCCAAAACAGCCAGGCCATGAAAAGCGTTTCGGAAAGCACCCATGCGTAAATGCGCAACGTGCCGAAAGCCACGGCCAGCCAGGCCGCCAGGCCCACCGTCGGCCACACGTGTCGCGTCACCCGGTACATAGCCCACCCCGCGAAGCCGATCAGGGCGGCAAAACTGACCATGCTGACCACCAGCGCGGCGTTCTCAGGGGTCAGGCCCAGCGCGCTCAACCCGGCAAGGGTGAGCGGATAGCCAGGGGGAAAGTGGGTCATCGGCTTGAGCGCGCCATCGGGCAAGGGGTAGCCATAGCCCTTCCAGGCCAGCAGGCTGCGGGTCAAGATCAAATAAGCCAGTCCATCGGAATTCGCCCCCAGCCCCCAAAACGCCGAAACCCAGCGCACAATGGCCGCCGCCAACGCCGCGCTGCCCCCCACACCCAACGCCGCGAGCCACGGGCTTTCCCAGCCCTTCCAGGTTACGAGTCGTTCCAGCATGACACCGCCTCCTCGCTCCACAGCACGGCCCACAAACACCGCCGCGCGCCCCTTCAATCATACCCGATTTCCTCGCCAAGCGGGCATTTGAGACGCGCAGACGCCCTCACGCGCCAGCAGCCACCCCCGAGGGGATGGCTGCCGCCGCGCGAGCCGTTCTGCTTCTACCGGCCTCACCCCGCCGCGTCTTCGGGGGTATGCAAAGTGTAATCATGGCTCACCTCAGCCACGGCCTTCAAAATCGCGCTGGCCGAGCAATACTTCTCTTGCGAAAGGGTGATCGCCTGCTCCACATCCTTCGCCGGAATGGGCTCATCAGCCCAGATTTCATAATGCACATGGACTTCCACATAAATCTGGGGATATTCCTCACGCCGCCGTCCCCGCACGCTCACGCGCACATCCCGCACCGGCAGGCGCTTCTTGTTCCGCAAAATATGCACCACATCCATGCCGGTGCATCCCGCCACACTGACCAGCAGCAGTTCCATCGGCGCAATGCCCGGCACACCGTTCACCTCACCCATCTGCACCGTGCCGCCCTGGGCATTCGAGCCGATAAAAGCCAGCCCCTGCCCCGTCCATGCAGCACTCACCTCACGCCAACCTGCCTTGCTCATGCTCAAAACCTCCTGGTAATTTTTGGGGCGAGTATACCACGACCTGCACCATAGCCGCCCCCGCTGTGCTATAATCGCGGCGTAGAGAACCCCATTTCCTCACGAGGCACTATGTTAAAGAAACTTGTCACCGCCTTTGCGGGAGACCCCACCCGCAAAGTCCTCAAACAATACCTCCCCCTGGTGGAACATATCAACGCGCTGGAAAAAGACTACGAAGGCTTCAGCGACGAAGCCCTGCGCGCCCAAACCGACGCCTTCCGCCGCC
>CAYYRG010000160.1:0-3848 GCA_964474015.1 uncultured Anaerolineaceae bacterium
TTTGCTCCTCGGTGCCCCAGTGGAAAATGGTCTGGGCGCACAGCCCCATGTGCACGGCCATCACCACCCGCAGGGTGGAATCGGCGTATTCCAGTTCCTCGCACACCAGGCCCAGGGAAATGTAATCGAGCCCCTGGCCGCCGTATTTAACTGGAACGCCCACGCCTAAAATTCCCAGCTCGGCCATGCGGGGGAGCAGGGGCGCGGGCTCATGCTTGCGGTCGTATTCCCGAATCACGGGGATGGCTTCGGCGGCAAACTTGCGCACCATGTCCACGACCATTTTGTGCTCTTGGGTGAGGGCAAAATCCATGCTGGCCTCCGGCATAAAAAAACGGTAAAAGTGGGAAGGTAAAAGTCGCGCAGATTATACCATGCTGCTCCTCATGGGCGGGAAGTGCAAGACGTCATATTTTTTTTGTTTTACAGCCCCAACAGCACGCCCAGCCCCCCCAGCACCCCCAGGAAGCCACCAGCGATTACATCCGAAAGATAATGCACCCCCATTGCGACACGCGCCAATGCCACTAAGGGCGCCCACACTGTCAACGCTGCGGCCAGCCACCACGGTCCCAGCCCCCAGGCCAGCACGGCCAGCAAGGCTGCGCGGGCCGCGTGGCCGGAAGGGAAGGAATGCGGGTCGGTGGTGCGGTAGATCGCGCCCCACTCCCCGGCAGGGCGGCGACGGCGCACAGCAAACTTGATGCCCAGCACGGCCACCGCGAGCACGAAAATGCTTCCAAACATCACCAACGCACGGTGCTTCCAGGAAGCATTGCCCAGCAGCCACACCACCCCCAGCCCTATGAACCAGAACCATGAATCGCCGGAATGCGCCAGAAAGGCCGCAGCCCGTCGCAAGAGGCCGGGTTGCCCGGCAATCCGCAAACGGCGGGTCACATGCTCATCCCACTGCAACACTCGCTGCCACATGCTCACTGCTCCGAAAGGCCTTCCAGCGCCAGAAGCGCCAGAATTTCGGGGGGGATTTCGTCGCCAGCATGGCGGGCGCGGTAGGGCTGGGAGGCACGTTCCCGCAGGGCGCGCCACAGCAAGCGGCGCTCTTCGCCTTCCACCACCAGGTCGTGCAGGGTGGCTGCCGTGAGCAGCCGCTCGCCCGTCGTGTAAAGGAACGTCACCCGCTTCCACCGCCCGGCCACGATGGGGCGGGGCAGCCGCCGCAGTGCCCCCAACTGCATTTTGTAATACGTTTCGTGGGCACGCGGATGGTCTGGCTCGTCGCGGAAGAGTTCCGCGCGGGTGACCAGTTCGTGGCCTTCCACCGGTGCGAGCCATTCCACCCGCCAGCGGTGGGCTTCTCCAAAGGCGGCGGGCTGGTAAAACGCCAGCCAATCCACGGCCACCACTTTGGGCGCGGTCGCCAGGGGAATGCGATACCAGCCCAGCACACGGGCAATTTCCAAATCCCGCGGGTGGGGCAGAAAAGCCACCAGCACCAGATCAGCAGGATGGGGAAGGTCAGAAGCCAACATGAGCCGTCTTTCCGGGCCTCAGCACATCAGGGCAGGGCAGCGCAGCGCTGCCTCTCGGTCACACAACCTCCAGCCGGGCCAAAACGGCATCGACCCGTTTGAGGCCCACGCTGTCGAAGACCACATCGACCAGTTCGGCGCCGTCTTTGACGCGGCTGCCGATGACCAGCCCTTCCCCCCAGCGAGGATGCCGCACCTTCATACCGGCGGCGAAACGCGGGGATTCGGCAGCGGGGGCGGCGGGTTCCCAGCGGGCGGCGACGGCCTGGGGGCTGCCGTATGCCGCGCGAGGGTGGTCGCCTTCTACCAGGTCGGGCGGAATTTCTTCTAAAAAACGGGAAGGCTCACCGGGCTCTGCGTAGCCATAGACGACGCGCATTTCCGGGTAGGTGAGGTAGAGGGCATCTTTGGCCCGCGTGATGCCCACGTAGAACAGACGGCGCTCTTCGGCCATCGCGTCGCTGTCTTCCCACGAGCGGCTATGGGGCAACAGCCCCTCTACCAGACCTACGATGAACACCTGGGGGAATTCCAGCCCCTTGGCTGCGTGCAGGGTCAGGAGCACCGGCGCGTCGGCATCGTCGCTGAGGGTATCCTGGTCGGAAACCAGGGCAACTTCTTCGAGGAAGGCGCTCAACCCTTCTTCGGCGTAGCGCTGGGCCAGCCCGTGGAGTTCTTTGACGTTTTCCCAACGGCTTTCGGCCTCTTCGCTGCCGTCGAGGAGGTAATCTTTGTAGCCTACATCGTTCAAGATGACGGCCATGAGGTCGGCAGGGGGGGCGGTAAGGGCCAGTTCGTACCACTGCGCCAGGGGGCGGGCAAAGGCCAGCAGCGCCTTGAGCGCCCGTGCGCCGAACACGGTCTGGTAATCTTCCGGTGCGGCGGCCATGTGGAGCAGCAGGTTGCCGGGGGGCAGGCCGGCGCGGTGCGCCACCGTCCGCAGGGCGGCGATGGTTTTCGTGCCGATGCCCCGCGGCGGCACGTTGATGACCCGCATCAGGCTGGGCTCGTCGGCGGGGTTGTGGGCCAGGCGCAGGTAGGCCACCACATCTTTGACCTCGCGGCGTCCGTAAAAACGCTGGGCGCCCACGATGCGGTAAGGCAACCCTGCTCGCAGGAAAGCCTCTTCGAGCACGCGCGACTGGGCATTAGTGCGATACATGATGGCAAAATCGCGCGGCCGCGCCTGCCCCCGCGCCACCAACGAGGCAATCGTCTCGACCACATAGCGGGCTTCTTCACGGTCGTCATAAGTGCGCCGTACCACGATTTTCTCGCCCTTTCCGCGGTCGGTAAACAGGCGTTTGCGGTGCTTGCCCTGTAACGGAGCGATGACCGCCATGGCGACGTCTAAAATCCGCTGGGTCGAGCGGTAGTTCTGTTCCAGCAAAATGACCCGCGCGCCTGGGAAATCGCGCTCGAAGCGCTGCACATTGCGGTAGTCAGCCCCGCGCCAGCCGTAGATGGATTGGTCGGCGTCGCCTACCACGAACAGATTGCGGTGATGAGAACTGAGCAAACGCACCAGGTCGTATTGCACCATGTTGGTGTCTTGAAATTCATCGACCAGCAAATGCTGAAAACGGCGGGCGTAACGCTCGCGGGCCGCGGGCACGGTGTTCAAGAGGTAACGGGTCCAGAGCAGCAGGTCGTCGAAATCCAGCAGGTTGGAAGCCAGCAAACGCTTTTGGTATTCGGCAAATACCTGCTGGGTAATGCTTTCGCCGTAGGTGGTGGGGGTGAAGTCTTCGGGGAAAAGCCCTTCGTTTTTCAGGCGCGAAATGGTCGCTTGCAAGCGGGCAGGGGTATATTGTTTGGGGTCGTAGTTCAGTTCTTTGAGTACCTGCTTGATGAGCCGCTTCTGGTCGTCGGTATCGGCAATGGCAAAGTTGGCCTGGAAGGGTAAATGGTCGGCTTCCCGACGTAAAATACGGGCGCAAACCGAGTGGAAGGTGCCGATGGTTAGCCCCCGGGCCTGGTCGCCGAGCAGCGCGCCAATGCGGCTTTCCATTTCGCGGGCGGCTTTGTTGGTGAACGTTACCGCGAGGATGTGAAAAGGCCGCACCCCTAACGCACCGATGAGGTAGGCTACGCGATAGGTGAGCACACGGGTCTTCCCCGAACCAGGGCCGGCTAACACCAGCACCGCGCCGGGGGGTGTGGTGACGGCTTCCTGCTGCTGGGGGTTGAGCGTCGCGAGGTAATTCATCATGCTCCAATTGTACCCCGAAACCCTCACGGCGCAGCAGCGGCGAAGCGATGAGCCCCTGGCAATGCTTTCTACAACGCGTGCGTGTTCTCCTCCACGCTTTCAAAAACGAAGCAAACGCTCCATTTCTGCTATAATATCCGTGG
>CAYYRG010000161.1:0-3822 GCA_964474015.1 uncultured Anaerolineaceae bacterium
CCTCCTCAACGCGCGGGCACATCATAGCAATAAACGGGGTAAACTTCCTCGGTTTGCCGAAAACCCATGCGGGCGTAGAGATTGAGCGCCGCGTCGTTGTTTCCCTGGGTGTTCAGCGTCACCTGCTCAGCACCGTTGCGGTGGAAAAAGGCCAACACATCGGTGACCAGCCAGCGACCAATGCCGCGTCCCTGCACTGCGGGGTGAACAGCGAGGCGCGCCAGGTGCCCTCCCAGGGGGCTGGGGGTGCTTACCTGGAAGCCAACCACTTTCCCCGTGGCGTCTTCCTCGACGACGGTGGCCCACACCGAACGGCTCAACCCCACCCGGAAAGCCTCTTGCGACATGTGCCAGAATGCTCCAAAGGCTGCCGCGTCTACGCGAGCAACGGCAGCCAGATCCGCGGGAATCATGGGGCGCAAGCGGAAGCCCTTGGCAGGTGTCACCTGAGCCACAGGCTGACGCTCCCATACCAGGACCTCGACGTTTTCCAAGAAGTAAAAACCGTTGTCCTCCAACAGATGACGAAACCACTCCGCAAAGGGCATGGCCGCCACCCAGCGCAAGCCATCACGCCGATGGATGGCCTCCAGGGCAGCCGGGAAAAGGGCTTCCCAGGCCTGATGAGGGGGCACAGCCGCGGCGGAAGCAAACAAGCGCACCCAGCCTACACTTTCGGTTTCCCGTAGCACGGCCAGGGCAGCATCCAGTTTTCCCAGAGGGGCTTCCCACACCACGAAACCGGGGGCCCCGGCCTTATCCAGAGGGGCTTCCCAGGCCGGGTGCTGATGGACAAACGGCTCCAGATGTACCAGCGCTGCCAGCCGACGCCGGTCATCCGGCCGGCTCGCCCGCACCTCACGAGTGATGCGCACACGGTCGTCCATCATGACTGCTGCTTCTGCCATCATCCTCCCCCCAGCAAGCGGAAGGGCATTTTCAAAAGGCGCTTGAGCAAGCCGCGCTTCAACGAACGGGGCTGCTCATCGACGGCCTGTTGCATGGCGATGAGCGCACCGACGGGCTCATTGAGGCGCAATTGAACGGCAGAAAGGGCTTGCAACACGGCCACCCGGGCTTCCCGGTCACCGGCCTCTTCCAGCAACGCCGCCGCCTGGGCATAAGCCTCGGCAGCCTCTTGCCAGCGCTTCAGCCCTTCCAGTGCGCTGCCCAGGTTGCCCCATGCCAGCCCGGCGCGCCGCACGTCGCCCGCCTCGGCAAAAATTTCAGGCGTGCCCTCGACAGCCGCCAGGGCCTCCTGAGGTCGTCCTGCCTGCACCCACGCGACGCTGCTGTTGTTGCGCATTTCCGCGGCGTCCAGGGAACGCCCGTTTGCCAGGAAAGCCTCGGCAGCCGCGGCGAACTGTTGGGCGGCCTGTTCAAAATCCTCTTCGGCATAGGCCTTTTTCGCCTGCTCTGCCAGCATCTCAGGGGAAAGCGTCTCGCTCATAAGGTAATCTCCAGCAAACCCTCGGCCACCGCCCGCAGTTTTTCGACCGACATCTCGCTGAGCCGCTGAGCCAGTTCCAGGTAAGGGCGGTTCACCGGTCGGGAAACAAATGCACGCAATTCGGCCGGCAGTTC
The DNA here is from genome assembly GCA_964474015.1 of uncultured Anaerolineaceae bacterium. GTDB lineage: Bacteria > Chloroflexota > Anaerolineae > Anaerolineales > DRMV01 > DRMV01. Next base: position 1,585 of record CAYYRG010000161.1, read on the forward strand.
CAGAAAATCGGCCACCTGACGCTGCTCGGCCAGCCATTGGCCAATTGGGCCTTCCGTGTCCATGAAAACCTGCACCGACACGCCTAAAACCTCAGCAAGGGTTTCCAGTTCTGGGAGGGGCACAGGGCGCTCTCCCAATTCGTAAGCCCGCAAGCGCCTGACCGGAATGTCGGCCTGCCGGGCAACGTCGACCAGAGTAAGACCAGCGGCTTCCCGATACTGGCGCAACGTCACGCCCACAATTCGCTGCCGCAACGCCACCAGCCGCCCCAGATCTACGGGCTCGCGCGCCGCGAGGGTTTCCGAAAGCATTTCGCCCCCCCAGAAATGCTCCAACGGAAGCCGCAAATGATAGGCCAGCGCCTCCAATTCGGGCAAAGAGGGCGCCTTGTCGCCCCGCTCATAAGCCGCCAGTTGGGAGGACGAAATGCCCAATGCTTCGGCCAATGCTTTACGGCTGTGGCCCGAAGCCAGGCGCGCGTCACGCAACAAGACACCCAATTTTTTCATGCGCAAAGTACGAACCCTTGCTTGATCCATAAACGCTCCTCACGAGGGGGAATAGCCTGCCATCTTGCCCTCATGCTCACTCCAGCTTCGGGGAAGCGCAAACGTAAAACGGCTGCCCCGCCCCACTTCTGACTCCACTTCCAGCGTGACTTCGTGAGCACCAAGAATTTGCTGCACCAGGGCCAGCCCTAACCCGGTGCCGCCATAATGCCGCACGCTGGAATCTTCCAACTGCACAAACGGCTCGAAAATCCGCGCCAGGTCTTCCTCGGCAATACCAATGCCGGTATCTTCAACGGAAAAGAAGACCTGCCCCTCCTCCGGCCAGACACGTAGCCACACCCGCCCCCCCGCGGGGGTGAACTTGATGGCGTTATCCAAAAGATGTTGCAGCACCCACCCGATTTTCTCCCCATCGGCAAACACCGCCAGCCCGGGGGTCACTTCCTGCTGGAAGTCCAGTGGCTTGGCCTGTAACCGGGGTTTGATGAGTTCGACCACCTGGCGCACGAGTTCATCTACCGAAACCACCCCCATCGAGACCGACACCGAGCCGCGCGCCAGCAACGAAAAGCTAATCAGGTCTTCGATCAAACGATGCAGGCGCTCGGCGGACTGCCGCATGACCTGCAACGCCCGCTGCTGATTTTCGTTGAGCTCTCCCAACGTGCCATCAGCCATCAAATCCAAATAGCCGATGATATGGGTCAAAGGTGTGCGCAGTTCATGGGAAATATTGGCAATGAAATTGGCTTTCAAACGCTGCAGTTCCGAAAGGCGCGCCAACGCCTCTTGCAACTGACGGGTGCGCTCGGCAACTTGCTTTTCCAACCGCTCATTGGCGCGATAAAGGGCCTCTTGCAACTGCAAGATCGTCTCAGCGATCACCCTATCCAGGGTATCACGATCTACAAAGCCGAGGCGCACCAGCACCTGCCCCAGGCGCAAGGGCGGTTCGCCTTTCGCTGCCTGTTCGCGCTGATAAGCCAGCGCCTGCTCCAGTTGCCGCGGGGTGATCACCCCTGCCTGCACCAAACGCTCCCCCAGGCGAGGCACCAACGCGTCGGTTCCCAAGCCTTCTGGCGCATGAACCGCTGGCGGAATGTGCACCAGCCGCTCAGCCATCACGGCGGCAACGCCCAGGTTAACCCCACAATGGGGGCAATACTGATCGCTCGCGGAGACCGGTTGAGCACACCGCGGGCATCGCAAAGGAGCAGGAGAGGCTGGCGTTGTCTCTAAAGGCATGGCTTTATCGCAAGAGGGCTTCGGCTTTGTTATAGGCTTCCAACGCCTCGCGCAATCTATCGGCGCGCATGTAAGCATCACCCAAAGCCTGAAGCAGATCGACCTCTACAGGGTAGCGCACCAGCGCCTCTTCCAGGTCAGCAATGACCTCATCGAGGTAGTATTTGCGGCGTATCAGGCGCGTATACTGCTTGACGGCTGCCGCGATGTCACCCGAAGCCAGCGCCGCGCGGGCCGTCTCCAACCATTCCGCCCCCCTCGCGCGCCCAGAGGACGATTTGGGAGCCGGGGCCGGTGGCGCTTTCTCGGGCGCGGGAGGAGCCGATTCGGTCACGGGTGGTTGCACCGCCGGTTGAAGTGCCGCCTCCGAAACCCACCCGGCCGCGCTTTCTTCCGCGGTAGAAGCCTCGGACCACGGCTGAGGTGTCTCGCCCTCTGAGCCCTCGGCAGCCGCTTCTTCGCTTGCTTCCAACCCTGCCA
>CAYYRG010000162.1:0-3810 GCA_964474015.1 uncultured Anaerolineaceae bacterium
GTGGCGAGGGAGGGATTTGAACCCACAACCAAGGGCTTATGAGTCCCCTGCTCTACCATTGAGCTACCTCGCCGTGCGAGCAAAGTATACGCGGAGGGCGAAAGTTTGTCAATGTTTCGGCCACACCCCCGCGAGGGAAACCGCCCGCTGCGACACGCCTTCCCGCCCCACCGCCGCAGCCACCCGCCCAACGGCCTCCACCAGCCCCGCGAGGGCTTCCACCCGCAGCGATTGCGCCCCATCGGAAAGGGCAGCCTCCGGGTTAGGATGCACTTCCACCAACAGGCCATCCGCCCCAGCCGCCACCGCAGCCAACGCCGCCGGCAACACCAGGTCGGCGCGCCCGGTCGCATGGCTGGGGTCGCCAATGACAGGCCAGGGGGCTTCCTGCTTCGCCAGGGCGATGGCGTTGGCATCGAGGGTGTTGCGCGTGGCCGTTTCGAAGGTGCGAATGCCGCGCTCGCACAACATGATGCGCTCGTTGCCCCGCCGGGCGATGTGCTCAGCGGCCAGCAGCCATTCCCGCACCGTGCTCATAAAGCCGCGCTTGAGTAACACGGGCTTATCGGTTTCACCCACCGCCCACAGCAGGGGGTAATGCTGCATGTTGCGGCTGCCAATCTGGATGATGTCAGCATATTCCGCCACCAGCGGCAGATGCTCAACGCCCAACGCCTCGGTAATCACCAGCAGACCAAATTCGTCGGCCACCGTGCGCAAGATACGCAGCCCTTCCACCCCCAGGCCCTGGAAACTGTCGGGCGAGGTGCGAGGTTTGAACGCCCCACCGCGCAGTACCCGCAATCCCAGCCGCGCCACTTCGGCAGCCACTGCATGGGTCTGTTCGTAACTTTCCACTGCACACGGCCCGGCCATGACCACCACAGGGAAAGCCGCGCCCACCGGCAGGTCAGGGGAAAGCCACAAAGGGGAAGCCGTCATCGGAGACACCTCAACGGAGGGATTGCAACTGAGGGGCTGTCAGCGCCGTCGCGAGCGCGCGGCGCATGGTTTCCAGTTTGAGGGCTGTTTCCTGCCATTCGCGGCCAGGGTCAGAACCGGCTACAATGCCCGCGCCGGCGTAGAGCACCGCGCGCTTGCCCAGCAGCAACGCCGAGCGGATCGCCACCCCCAATTCGCCGCTGCCATCGGGGAACATCAGCCCCACAGGAGCAGCATACCAGCCGCGCGGATACGGCTCGTGGGCGGCGATGAAATCCAACGCGGCGGCCCGCGGCACGCCCCCCAAAGCCGGGGTGGGATGCAGCGCCGCCGCGACTTCCAGCAGACCTACGCCCGGGCGCAACAGGCCCCGTAGCGGCGTTTCCAGGTGCTGGATGTGCGGTAGACGGCGCAAACGGGGTTGCGAAGGCGCAGCCAGCCCCCGCGTGAGGGGCGTGAGCGCCTCGCGAATGGCCGTAACGACGGCGGCGTGCTCGCGGCGGTCTTTGGCGCTCTGAAGCAGTTGCCGCCCCAAAAGGGCGTCTTCGTGCTCGTTGCGGCCGCGCGCGATGCTGCCCGCCAGGGCTACGGTCTCCACCCAACCCTGCTGCACCCGCGCCAGCAGTTCGGGCGTCGCGCCCACAAAGGCCACCCCCGGCTGCGGTTCGAACAAAAAGCAATAAGCCCGCGGCTGGCTGCGATGCAGGGCCTGCAGCACGGCCACAGGGTCGGGCGCCTGGGGCAGATGCAACACGGCGGGCCGCGCCAGCACCACCTTTTGCAGCGCGCCTGCGGCAATGGCCTCCAACGCGGTGCGCACAGCGGCTTCCCACGCCTCTTGGGAAAGCACTTCTTCGGCGGGCGGCAGGCCAGCAGTCGGGGGCTCAGGAAGCCCCGCGGCTGAGGGCAAGGCCAGCGGCCCTCGCACGCTTTCAGGCGTGGCCAATAATGCCGCCGGAAAGGCTTCCCACCACGGGGCGCGATGGTGATCACGCGAGGAAAAGCCAAACCCCACAAAGCGGAGGGGGCTTTCCCCAAGGGAGGAGGCCGCTTGCAAGGTCCGGAAGCGTTCCGGCCCCTCAGCGATGAGGCGTTCCCGCAAGCCAGCCCCTACCCACCCCGTTTCGCCATGCAGCCATGCCCAACGGGGAAGGCCTTCGTGTTGGCGCAACCAATCGTAAAGGGTCATGCTTCCTCTTCCAGGCCAATGGAGCGCAGCAGCATCTGCCGCAGGGAAGGCAGCCAGCGGTCAGGCGCGGGCTTGCCAGTGAGTAGCCAGCGGGTGACCAGTTCGTAAATCGCACCGACCCACGCGTAGGCCGTCACTTCCGCATCCAGCGGGGGGATGTCGCCCTCGGCCACGGCCTGTTCCAGATAAGTGCGGATGAGGCTGGCGAAGCGGTCGTTGATTTCCAGCCGCTTGTGCTCGAATCGCTCCCCCAGCCCTACGGCCTGAACCAGAAAAATTTTTGCCAGGGGGCGATATTCGGCAAAAGTATCCAGCCCGGCTTCCAGCGCCGCTGTGACCCGCCGCACCCCACCGCGTTCGGCAGCGATGGCCTCGGTAAGGCGCTTTTCCAGCAACCTGGCGAACTGGTCAATGATGGCAAGGAACAGACGCTCTTTGCCGGGAAAGTGGAAATACACGCCGCCCTTGGAAACATGGGCTTCGGCCACAATGTCATCCATGCGCGTTTCATGGTATCCCTTGCGGGCGAAGACGCGAATGGCCGCATCGAGGATGCGCTGGCGGGTGTTGGCAGGTGTAGGGGCAGTCATTGGCGCTCCAGGGAAAGGGAAGGGATTTGTGGTAAAATCCCGTCCGACTGACCAGTCGGTCGCAGGCGGTAGGATACCACGGGCAGGCCCATTCGTCAATTCGCGGCCAGCCTGCCCGACGCCCTTCTCATCTTGCTGGGGGCATCTGCGGCGCGGGCCCCCGCCGGGCGTTGCCGGGACTTCTCAGGCTTATACTTTTGCGAGGTTGCCGATGAACAACACTTCCCCTTCCCTCCCCCGCTGGAAAATCTGGCTGCTGGCCATTCGGCCAAAAACGCTGCCCGCGGCGATGGGACCGGTGCTGGCTGGCTGGGGCCTGGCCGCCCACGATGGGGTATTCCGCTGGGGGCCGGCGTTCGCGGCGCTGCTGGGCGGCATTTTGCTGCAAATTGGCGCCAACTTAGCCAACGATGTCGCCGATTTCCATCGCGGCGCCGACCACGAGGAGCGTTTAGGCCCCACCCGCGTAACACAAGCCGGGCTGCTCTCGCCCGCCGAGGTCACCCGCGGCATGTGGGTCACCTTTGCCTTAGCCGCGGTGGTGGGCGTTTACCTCATCGCCGTTGCCGGCTGGCCGGTGGCGCTCATTGGGCTGACCGCCATTCTCGCGGCCATCGGCTACACCGGCGGGCCGTGGCCTTATGGCTATTACGGCCTCGGGGACCTGTTCGTCTTCCTTTACTTTGGGCTGGCCGCAGTCGCGGGGACTTATTTCGTGCAGGCGCGGGCCATCCATGCTGCTGTATGGTGGGCCGCGGTGCCGTTGGGGCTGCTGGCCACCGCGCTGCTGGTCGTCAACAACCTGCGCGACATTCCCACCGACCGGGCGGCAGGCAAACGAACGTTGGCCGTGCTGTTAGGGGCCCGGGGGGCGCGGCTGGAATACGACCTCTGCGTGTGGGGAGCGTATCTTGTCATCGCGGCGGCGGTAGCAGGACAGGTTTTCCCCTGGGGGGCGCTGGCGGTAGCGCTTTCCCTGCCGTGGGCCTGGCGCACCCGCCACATTGTGGCCACGGCCAGCGGGCGCGCCCTCAATGCCGCGCTCGCCCGCACCGGTCGGCTCATTTTGCTCTTCGGGGCGCTGCTGGC
>CAYYRG010000163.1:0-3774 GCA_964474015.1 uncultured Anaerolineaceae bacterium
GGTTTAGACGGTGCCGCGTACCCGAAAAGGGCCTTCTTCGCCCTGGGGCGGCTCCCAGGTGACTTCCACGTCGGTCACGTAGGCCATGGCCGGGCCGCGATGCAGGGCTTTGAGGAAGGCCTCAAGGGTGGTTTTGCGGCCTTCGGCGACGACTTCGACCGCGCCGCCGATGCGGTTGCGTACCCAGCCGCGTACCCCCAGGCGGCGAGCGGTTTGCAGGGCATAGTTGCGGAAGCCCACGCCTTGCACGCGGCCGCGGACGAAAGCGTGAAAACGAGCCTGGGTTTCGGTGGTTTCCGGAGACATGGCATCCTCCGCGGGTCAGGGATGTGTGCCGTGGCGGGCAGCGGCTATGCCTGATTTTTACGCCCCAGCCATGCGCCCGCCAGCAGGGAAGCCCCTACCATGCCGAGCAGCAGCAGCCAGGGCCACAGGTGGCTTAAGGCGTCGGTCAGCGGGCTGCGGGGTGAAATGCTGCGTTGCCAGTCGTGCATCAGCAGCGGCAAGGGTTCGCCCAGCACCTGGACCACGCCTTCCTGGCAGCCCACGCCCTGGGCGTAGGTCAGCACCAAGGTGTGCACCGTCGCCCGGCCATAGCGCCTGAGCAGGTATTGGGTGAACGAGGCCGATTCGGCGTAGGCCAGCAAGGCCCCCGACGCGTCGTTGGGAAAGTAGGCGCACAGGTCGCTCAGCGGCAGCCAGTCGCCGGTTTGGGCGGCATGTTCCAGGGCCGCGGCGTAGTCGGGGTTGGGGGAAAGCTCCGTCACCGAGGCCAGCCCTTCGTTGAGCCAGACAGGTAGGTTGTGGTAGCCGACGTCGCCGGCGAGGTGATAGAGCAGAAAGTGCGCCAGTTCATGGGGCACCAGGCGGCGGATTTCGGCTGCTTGCTGGGGGCCGGGCGGCAAGGCGACATACAGCGCCCCCAATCGCGGCGAGGCATGGCCGGCTGCCCAGCTTTCCAGCCCCAGGGCGCTTTGCAGGGCCTGAGGGTCGGCGTAGGCGTAGATGGCTACGCTTTCCGGCGTGGGGGCATCCCAAAGCGCCTGGGCCTGGGCGAGCCCTGCCGTGGCGGCATCGGCAATTTGGCGGGCAAACCCCGCGTCGCCGCGATACCAGAAGACGTGAAAAGGCGGCGCTGCCATGCTTTGCCAGTGGAAGCGCGTGTCGGTCAGCACTAAAGTAAACGAGGGGGAGGTGTAGGTCGTGCCGTCGGTGAGCGTCAGGCGGAACCAGTAGTAGAGGGTAATGAAAGCCGGAAAGGGGTCTTCCTGAAGGTTGTGGGCATAAAAGGCGCTGCCATCCGGCTCGAGGGTCATTTCACCGAAGAAAGTCTTGGCTTGCTGCCAGGCCGGCCGATAGAAAACCACGGCTTTGGTCACTTTGTCGGGAGGGGTGAATTGCGCCTGAAAGAGAATTTGCTCGCCGAAGGTGTAATGCACCTGCGGAAGCACTTCCACCGGCGCGGAGGCCGCCCCCGCGGGTATGGGGTTCCCCACTGCCAGCAAGAGGAATGCGACACCTGCCAGGTACCACCCCCACCATTTCACAGCCTTATGCCTCCTCCTCGTCATCCCCAAAGAGGTCTAACAATTCATCCAGGTCTTCGGGGTGGATCAAGTCTTCCAGGTCTTCGGGGCTGAGGTCCATCATCAGGAGTTCTTCGATCTCATCGGTGAAGGCAAGGTTACTGAGGGCTTCTTCTAAAGCGATGGCTTCTTCGTCGTCGGCGGCGTTTTCCAGCGCGGCTTCCAGGGCGGCTGCGATTTCTTCGCCGCCGCCGATTTCGGAGAGCGCCCAGGCAGCCATCATGCGGACGTCTGTGTCGACGTCTTCCAGCAGCTCGAGCAGGTCATCGCGTGCGGCCTTGAGGAGCAACTCGCCGGCGGCGCGCGCGGCTTCGGCGCGCAGGCGGGGGTTGGTGTTGTGCAGGTATGTCAGCACTTTCTCGCCCCATTGCTCTTGCCCGGTGCGCCCGGCGGCGAAGAGCGCGCTGGCCTGCCATGCTTCGGAGGGGTTGGCGAAGGCGTCTTCAATCCACGGGGTTATGTCGACGTTGAGGGAGTAGCCGAGCACTTCCAGCGCCTGGCGGCGCACCAGGTCGTCTTCCGCTTCGTCTTTCAGGAAGCCCATGAGGGTGGTTTCGATGTCGTGGGTATAGTTCCAGGGCAGTTCTTCCAGCGCGGCGAAGTACATGAAGCCGCCCAATGCCCCCACGGCGTTGGCGCGCACTTCCACGTCGGGGTCGTTTTTGGCCACTTCCAGCAGGCGGGGGATGATGGTGAGGTCTTCTTCCATCCACAGCAGGCGGATGCCACCGAAGCGCACCGCGGCGTCGGCGTCGTCGAGGGCGATCAGGCCGACTTCTTTGAACGCGGCCGTCAGGTCGGTATCGGTGATGACTTCCAGGTCTTCTACCAGCCCCCGGCGGCGTTGCAGGGGCACCCGTGGCCACACTTCGGCCAGCCGCGCGGCGTCTTCCGGTGAAAGATCACCCAGGTGGTAAAGGTATTGGGGTGGGAAAGGCTGGCTTTCGTCGGTGAGCGCCCGCAATACTTCTTCAAAATCGGGCACGGGGTATGTCATATCCATATTGGGCTCCTTCGATCAAACGGCAGGTGCAAGGGAACGGCGCTATCGGGGCTAAGGCAGCCATTCTCGCAGGTTGATGAGCAAGAGCAGCCCCAAAAGCGCCACGAAACCGACAAAGTTGATCGCGTTCACCACCGCCACGGGGATGCGTCGCCGAGAGATGAGTTCAACCAGGGCAATGACGATGCGCCCGCCATCCAGCGCGGGCAGCGGGAGCAGGTTGAACACGCCCAACGAAACGGTCACGATGATGAAAAAGACGATGGTGTTGACGGGGAAGGCGTCTTTGGGGGCTTCCTGTGCGGCTTGCACGTCGGCAGCGCGGAACTGGCGGTACATTTCGTACATGCCCTTGTAGCCCAGCAGGCGGGCGTTGGCGGGATGGCTGCGCTGCAACAGGGTGATGGGGTAGCGTGCCACCTGGAGGACGTCGTCGGCGGTGGCTTTGAGGCCCCATCCTATGGTTTCGAAGAGGGAAGCCTGTCGCAGGGGGTGCGCCATCAGAATGCCAATCGCGCCGTCGGGCGGCGGAGGGTTGCGCGGGGTCAGCGTCACGGTGATTTTCTTCCCGTCGCGCTCGACCGTGAGGTGAATGGGCTTGCCCAGGTGGGCGTAGATGGCGTCGTGCAGGTCGGCAGGGCCGGTGACGCGCGTCCCGTCGACGGCAATGATGATGTCGCCTGGGCGCAGCCCCGCTTCGGCGGCGGGGGAGTTCGGCGCGGTGTCGACGATGGCGACCCTGTCGAGTTGGGGCACCCCCTGGTGGGCGAAGATGATGATGTAGAGCACCACCGCGATCAAAATGTTCATCAGCGGCCCGGCCACCGCGACCACCAGCTGCCGTCCGGGGGGCGCGGCGGTGAGGGCATCGACCGGCTGACTGCCATCGCTGCCGTCGCTGAGCATCTTGGGACGCACGAAGCCCCCCAACGGGATGGCGTTGAGGGTGTAGCGTGTGCCGCCCGCAGTGAACAAAGTGGCAATCCGCGGCGGGAAGCCAATGCCAAATTCTTCGATGGGAATGCCGACCAGCCGCGCCGCGATGAAATGGCCGAGTTCGTGAAGCAAGATCATCAACGCTAAGGCCGCGATGAAAATCAAAAGGGTCGTCATGGGATGCGTGCCTCCTTCGTGGAGGTGATTATATCGCACCTTGGCAGGGAAGGCACGGCAGAGGCATTACAA
>CAYYRG010000164.1:0-3769 GCA_964474015.1 uncultured Anaerolineaceae bacterium
CACAATCTCTTTCACCCGCTGGGCCTGGTCGCGGGAGCATACCAGCAGGGCATCTTCGGTGTCCACGACGACGACGTTTTCCACGCCCAGCACGGCCACCAGTTTGCGGTGCTGGCCGTTTTGCACGAATACCAGGTTGTCGCGGGCGTCGATGCTGACGTGTTCGCCGCCGCGCAGGATGTTGCCGTCGGCGTCGGCTGGCAGGATGTCGAAAAGGGATTCCCAACTGCCGACGTCGCTCCACCCCAGCCCCTGGGCGGGAATCACGGCGACTTTCTCGGCGCCTTCCATCACGCCATAGTCCACGGTTTCGGTGCGCAGGCCGGGCCAGACGCGCGCCAGCACGCTTTCCTGCTGCGGCGTGCCCCAGGCGGCGGCAATTTCGTCCAACGCCGTGGCCAGGTCGGGCATCTGGCGGCGGATTTCCGCGAGGATGGCATCGGCGCGCCACACGAACATGCCGGAATTCCACGAATGGCCGCCCTCGGCCAGCATCTGGCGGGCGGTGGCCTGGTCGGGCTTTTCCTTGAAGCGGCGCACGCGGTAGGCTTTCAGGTCGTTGTAGATGCCCAACGCTTCGCCGCGCTGGATGTAGCCGTAGCCGGTGGCGGGGTAGGTGGGGGTAATGCCTAAGGTGACCAGGAAGCCTTCCTGCGCCAGCAGGTAGGCGGCTTCCAGCAGGCGGTGGAAGAGGGATACATGGCGGATGTAGTGGTCGGAAGGCAGCACGGCCATGACCGCGTCGGGGTCGCGGTGGCGCAGGGCGACCGCGGCCAGCCCAACCACCGAGGCGGTGCCGCGCGGGGCGGGTTCCGGCAGATAGTTCTGCGGTGGGATGGCCGGTGCCTGGCTTTGCAGGGCCTGCGCTTGTTCGCGCACGGTCACGACCCACACCCGCTCGCGTGGGAAAGCCCCTTGCAGGCGGGCGACGGTGCTTTGGAAAAGGGTGCTCGATTCCAGCAGAGCAAGCAGGTGTTTGGGGTGGCGGCGGCGGGAAAGCGGCCACAAGCGGGTGCCGCTGCCGCCGGCCATGATGACAGCATGGTAATGCGCGTGCATGGCGTCTCCGTTAGCGTGCGATGACATATTGCATACCTCCGACGGCCTGCACCAGCCCTTTGAGTTCCATGAGCGTGAGGGTTGCCGTTACTTCGCTAACCGGCAAGCCCAATCGGGCGCTGAGCTCGTCTACATGGAGGGGGGCATCGCCGAGGGCGGCCAACAGGCGTTCTTCTTCGGGCGTAGCGGGCAGTGTGCGGCGTGCTGCTTGCCGTTGGGGGAGCAGCCCGAGGTCGAGGGCTTCCAAAACGTCTTCCGCTGCGGTGAGGGGGCGTGCGCCTTGTGCGAGCAGCCAGTTGGTGCCCCGGCTTTGTTCGGCATAGATGCTGCCGGGCACGGCGAAGACGTCGCGCCCCTGGTCGGCGGCAAAAGCCGCGGTGATGAGGGCACCGCTCTTGCGCCCGGCTTCTACCACCACGGTGGCAATGCTCATCCCTGCGATGATACGGTTGCGAGGCGGGAAATTGATGGCTTCGGCGCGGGTGCCGGGGGGATATTCGCTCACCAAGGCGCCGTGGGCGCGAATTTGGGTTGCCAGGTGGCGGTGCTCAGGAGGGTAAATGATGTCAACGCCGCTGCCCAGCACAGCAATGGTGCGCCCGTTATGCCGCAAGGCGCTGCGGTGGGCTGCACCGTCGATGCCGCGGGCCAAACCGCTTATCACTGTGACGCCGTGCGTCGCCAGCAACCCCGCTATCTCTTCGGCCACCTGTCGCCCATAGGCGCTCATTTTGCGGGTGCCGACGATGGCGACGGCCCAGTCATCTTCGGGAATGAGTTGCCCCTGCACATACAGCACCGGCGGCGCGTGCTCGAGCTGTTTCAGTCGGTGAGGGTAGGCGGCGTCTTCCCAGGTCAGGACCTCGATGCCGCGCTGACGCCATCTTTCCCACAGCCGGGGAAGGTCGAGGCTGCCGCGCAGCCGCGTCAGCGCGCGGGTCACGGTCGGAGGCAGCCCCGCGGCTTCCAGCATGTGAGGGGGGGCTTCCAGGGCGGCGCGAGCGCTGCCGAAATGGGATACCAGGCGGCGAAAGCGCACTGGCCCAATGCCTTTGACCATGCTGAGCCCAATCCACGCAAGGCGTTCTTCGAGTTCCACGCCGCTACCCTTGTGCGAGCGAACTTCTTCCTTAATACACCTTCCCAGCCGAAGCGGCGTTGAGCATACCACAAGCCAAAAGCGGGTGTCAAGTGGCGTGAGGCGGTTGGAGGTGATTTTTGCGAAATCCTCCCAAAATTTGGGGGTTGTCGGGTATAATTGCGGCGGTGCCACCGTAGCTCAGTCGGAAGAGCATCCGCCTCGTAAGCGGACGGTCACGGGTTCAAGTCCCGTCGGTGGCTCAGGGCATGGCCTGCCGTTCCGATGGGACGGCAGGTTTTTGTGTCCTGGCTGGTTGTGAGGTACAATAATACAGTGAAAGTGTCGGGCTTTTCCCTGATTGGGAAGGCTCATCCTACGCGCGGGGGCATTGTAGCTTCATCGGTGTGTTTTCCCAGGCGTTCTTTTTCTTGAGGAGGTAAGCAATGCGCAGAAAGGTTTTGGCGATTTCCTTGTTTGCTGTGATGTTGTTGTTGGCATGTAGCCTTTCGTCGGTGTTCGATTTTGCCAAAAAGGCGGAAGAGTTTGCGCCGACGGCCAGGGCTATGGTGACCCAGGCGGGCACAGTGCAGGCAGCAATGACCCAGGTGGGCCCCACGGTGCAGGCTGCCATGACCCAGGGCGCTCAGATGATGACGCAAGAAGCGCCTTCCGGCCAGCAGAATGGTGGAGGTGAGCAGGCCAATCCTTTGAACTGGCATTCGCCTGAAGAGAGCACCACTTTGCAGAGCTTCCACGAGGAAATGGTCGTCCACGTCAAAGAAGGGAATCAGGCGTATGATCTTTACAAAATCAAAAGCGATTACGTGCGTGGCCAAGGCTCGCGCCAGGTTATCGTGCAAAACGGCCAGCAGGTGACGGAAATCGTGTCGGTGGGAGGTAAGACGTGGTATCGCGCTGGCGACAACTGGATTTCCGTTCCCAGCGCGCAAAACGTCGACAACCCTGAAGCGCTGGTGGTGAGCATGATGGACGTGGGGCTGGCTGATGCTTCCCACTGGAAGCCCAACGGTACAGCCACGATGGACGGCATGAAAGTATATCGCTACACTTATAACGCTTCCCAGGATTTGGGAACCCTGGGCCAGAAGTGGCAGGCGTTGTTACTGGAAATTCCGCAATTGACTGGCGCGACCCAGGCTCGTGTGACCACGGTCCAGGGCGAGGTGAGCGTGTTGCCAGATGGCACAATGGTGCGCGCTTTTTATCGTGTGGAAGGGCAAGTGGAACAGAACGGTAAACAGGTGCCTGTGGAGGTGACCGTCACCACCACCCTTTCCAATCTCAATGGCAACATCCAGATTACCCCCCCGCCAGTAGCGGAAGGCACCAAAGCGCCTGTGCCGCTGCCACCGAGCGCGACGCTGACCATGCAGATGGGCACGTCCAGCGTTTACACGGTGCCCGACATGACCGTAGCACAGGTGATGCAGTTCTTCGACCAGGCTTTTGCCCGGCAAGGTTATAAAGTGACGACCAAAATGGGCGATGACCAGAATGGCTGGACCTTGCAGGTGACCGATCCTCAGGGTAAATCGCACATGCTAATGGTGGCCCCGGAAGGCGGCCAGGTGACCATCACCATTATCAAATAACAGAAGTTGCGTAGTT
>CAYYRG010000165.1:0-2224 GCA_964474015.1 uncultured Anaerolineaceae bacterium
GGCGTAGAACTCGCGAATTTTCTGTAAGTCGGCTTCGATATCCCCTGAGGGTTCCAGGTAACCGCCGATGCCGCAGGTTTTGGAAGGGTAATCGCCAAATCCGAAAGCGATGGGCACGCCGGCTTCGCGAGCGATGTGGTAGAAGCCGGTTTTCCAGTGGTCGGTGGCCTTGCGCGTGCCTTCCGGCGCAATGACGACCACAAAATCGCCCTGCTCTTGCTTGATGCGCTCGGCCATTTGACCTACGAAGTTGAGACGCGCCCCGCGTTTGACCGGAATGCCGCCTAACAGGCGCATGATGGGGCCCAGCGGGCCGCGAAAAAGGCTCTCCTTCCCAATCCACCGCGGGCGGATGCCCAGCGCGGAAAGCAGCGCCAGCGCGAGGAGTAAATCCCAGTTGGTGGTGTGGTAGGCCCCGATGATGATGTATTTGCGGTGTGGGGGGCGTTTGTCGACGAGCTTCCACCCGCCGATTTTGAGCGCCCAGCGCCCGAGACGCTGCCACCAGGGTTCTCGCGAAGTTGTCGTGCTCATGGTTTAGTCCTTTCGTTTTCAGGAATGCGCCAGCCGGCTGCGGACGGCATGCCAGAGGGCGAAGATTTCGGCGTTGTGCAGCAACAGCAGGGTCAAAGCATAAAACACCGCACCGCCCGTAATCGTTGCTGTCAGCGTGAGCCACAGCGGGAAGCCGCCCGTAGCGTGCCGCAGGGCTTCGACGGCAAAGGCCAGAACCGCGCTCGCAAGCACGGCCTGGAGGATGCCTGCCGAGAGATGCCGACTTTCCAGCCCTTGCAGGCGGCGGCGCATCAGAAAGAGCAGCCCGCTCATTTCCAGGGTAGTAGCCACGGTGTTGGCTAATGCGAGGCCGCCGTGGGGCATCCAGCCCAGGGCGTTGAACAGCGCCACGAAGGCAAAACTCAACCCGACGTTCAGGCTCATGGCCACGCTGCCCACCAGCACCGGCGTTTTGGTGTCGTGGAGTGCGTAGAAGGCACGCGACACGATTTCGACGACCGAATGGGAAACCAGCCCCAGGGTGTACCACAGCAGCGCCCAGGCCACCAGCGCGGTGGAATGGGCGTTGAACTCGCCGCGCTGGAAGAGCAGCACGATAATGGGTTTGCGGAGCAGAATCAGCCCCACGGCGGAGGGCAAGGCCAGCAGCACGACCCCCCGCAAAGTGCCTGCCAGGGCGCGCCGCATGGCAGCGATTTCCTGCCGGGCCACCTGCGCCGAGAAAGTGGGCAGCGCGGCAATCGCGATGGATTGGGCAATCACCACTTGCGGCATGGTCATCACAGCCCACGCGATCTGAATGGCGGTCAGGCTGCCTTTGGGCTGTGACGAAGCCAGCACCACGTTGATCCAGAAGTTCAATTGCACAATGGCGACGCCCAGCACTCGCGGGGCCATCAGCCGCCCGACTTCCCGCACCGCTGCATCGCGCAGCCCCAACGTGAGGTGATACGCCTTGCCGGGCAGTTTCAACAGGCCGGGAATCTGCACCCCGAGGTGCAGCGCCGCGCCCAGCACCGCGCCCCATGCCAGCCCAAAGATGCCCCACCGTGGCGCCCACACCAGCACGCCGAAAATCATCCCCAGCCAGTACATGGTGGGGGCTAACGCGGCCAGCAGGAAGCGCTGGTGTGCGTTCAGGATGCCCATCACCAGCCCGCTCAGGCCGAAAATCAGCGGGGAAACCAGCAGCACACGCAGCAACGATACGGTGAGCGCCTGCTGTTGAGGGCTGAAGCCGGGGGCAAGAATGTGTCGCACGATGGGCGCGGCCAGGGCATAGGCGATGATGCTGGTCAGCAGCAGGGTGATGGTGACCAGATTGGCGATGGATGAGGCCAAATGCCAGGCGCGTTTGCGTTCCCCCTTGGCGAGGAAGCCGGTAAAAGTGGGAATGAACGCCGACCCCAGCGCGCCCCCCGCAACCAGGTTGAAGAGCAAGTCGGGGAGGCGCGAGGCCGCATTGAAGGCGTCGATGGCCGCGCCGGTGCCAAAAGCCTGGGAAACCAGAATTTGCCGCGCCAGGCCGGCGAGGTTGCTGAGCACAAAGGCCGCCATCACCACCCCGGCGGCGCGGGCAATTTGCTGCCCGCCGCTGGGGCCGGAAGGGGTTTCTTCGATGGCGTCGAGGGGGGCCTCTTCGAAGGCGCTTTCTTCAAGCATGGGTGCGATTATAGCACGCGTCGCGAGAGAAGTCGCGTGGTCGGGT
>CAYYRG010000165.1:2324-3754 GCA_964474015.1 uncultured Anaerolineaceae bacterium
GTCGGGTGGTCGTGTGTGCCCCCGTGGCGCATCGCGCCCGCGGTATAATGCCCGCATGGTCTTCCTCAAACTCGGCGGTTCGCTGATTACCGACAAGCACCGCCCCTACACCCCCTTGCCTAACCGCCTCGCTGCCCTGGCAGAAGCCGTTGCCGCAGCCCGCCGCGCGCGCCCAGCCCTTCGCCTGCTGGTGGGGCACGGCTCCGGCTCGTTTGGGCATTGGGCAGCCCGAGAAGGCGGCGACATTCGTCACGGTGTGCATCAGCCGGAGGACTGGCGCCATTTCGTCCGGGTGTGGCACGCCGCGCAGCGCCTCAACCGGCTGGTGGTCGATGCGTTGTTGGAAGCCGGCGTCCCCGCGGTGGCTTTCCCACCCTCGGCAGCCGCACTGGCCCGCGATGGCCGCCTGCACCGTTGGGATACTGCTCCGCTGGAAGCCGCCCTGGAAGCAGGGCTGGTGCCGGTAACCTATGGCGATGTGGCCTTCGACGACCGACGCGGCGGCGTCATTGTTTCCACCGAGGAAATTTTTGCTTTCCTCGCCCCGCGACTGCGCCCCCGCCGCATTTTGATCGCTGGCGTGGAGCCCGGTGTGTGGGCGGATTTCCCGCAATGCACCCGCATTGTGCCGGAAATCACCCCTGCGAATGCCCCGGCGTTGACGGCGGCTTTGGGCGGCTCCGCCGCGGCGGATGTGACCGGCGGTATGGCGGCGAAGGTGCGTGAGATGTTGGCGTTGGCTGAGCGCGTGCCCGGCCTGGAGGTGTTGATTTTCGATGGCCGCCGCGCGGAGGAGGTGGAGGCGGTGTTGTTGGGCGCTCGGAGGGGCACGCGCGTGGTGGCAGCCGATGACTGAGTGGGAAATTCCAGTGCTTTTTGCCGACGAACACCTGTTGGTGGTCGCGAAACCGGCAGGGCTGCTCGCCGTGCCCGATGGCTGGCAGCCCGATTTACCCCACCTGCGGACGCTGCTGGAGCCTCAGTGGGGGCGTTTGTGGGTGGTGCACCGCCTGGACAGGGAGACCAGCGGGGTGATGGTACTGGCGCGCACCGCGGAAGCCCATCGCGCCCTCAACGCCCAGTTCGCCCGGCGGGAAATCCGCAAGGCCTATCACGCCATCGTGTTTGGCGAGCCGGTCTGGCGGCAGCGCACGGTGACCTTGCGCCTGATGCCCAACCGCGGGCGCCGTAAACGCACGGTGGCGGATGCCCACGGCAAACCTGCCCGCACCGACGTGCGCGTGTTGCAGCGTTTTGGCGCTTTCAGCCTGCTGGAGGCCGTGCCGCATACCGGCAGACGCCATCAGGTGCGGGTGCACTTGTTCGCCCTGGGGTTTCCCATCGTGAACGATCCGCTTTATGGCGAAGCCACCGACGATCACCCTTTGCCCATCCGACGGCTGGCGCTGCACGCGCGGCGATTGACGTTT
>CAYYRG010000166.1:0-3744 GCA_964474015.1 uncultured Anaerolineaceae bacterium
AGCAAATGCGCGGCAGCAGATTGCCCCCCAGCGGCGGCAGCAGACGGCGCGCGCCCAAGGGGGTTTCCAGCACCACCTGCCCCACCGGCTCGGCCAGCACCTCGCCCACAGCACGCGCCTGCCGCCCCAAAGGATGCGCCCGCAACGCAGCAAGGGCATCGCCGGCCTCGTCAGGGGGCACAAAGGCCACAAACACCCCTTCGTTGGCCACATAGAGTGGATCCAGTCCCAAGAGCGCACAGGCATCGGCAGCCGCGGGATGCACCGGCACCTCGGCCTCGCGCAACAAGATGCCCACCCCCGCCGCGCGCGCAATCTCGTGGAGCACCGTGGCCAGCCCGCCGCGCGTGGCATCGCGCAGGGTGTGGGTACGCGGGGCGGCATCCAGCAAAGCCATCACGATCTCGTTCAAAGGGGCGGCATCGCTCTCCAAATCGCTTTCCAGTTGCAGGCCTTCCCGCTGCAACATCACCGCCATGCCGTGGGCGGCAATGGGGGCATTGACCAGCACCACATCACCGGGGTGGGCGCGCCCGGCTTCCACGGCCACACCCGCCGGCACCCACCCCACCCCGGCGACGCTGATATAAAGCCCATCGGCTTTGCCTTTTTCCACCACCTTGGTATCGCCAGCCACCAGTTGCACCCCGGCGCGCGCCGCGGCGCGCGCCATGCTTTCCGCCACCCGCTGCAGGTCAGCCACCGGAAAACCCGCCTCGATAATGAAAGAAGCCGCCAGCCACAGCGGGCGCGCCCCCATCATGGCCAGGTCGTTGACCGTGCCGAAAACGGCCAGTTCCCCTATGTCGCCACCGGGGAAGAAAAGCGGCTGCACGACGTGGCCGTCTGTGCTAAATGCCAGCCGCCCCTCCCCCTGCGGCAAAGGCAACAGCGCGGCATCGTTGAGCCGCGCCAGCGTCTCATTGTGGAATGCCGCCGCAAACACCTCACGAATCAAACGGGCGGTCATCTGCCCCCCGGCACCATGCGCCAGCGTAATGTGCTCTTGCCGGACCATCGAGACTCCTTCCTCGCGCAGCACGGCCGCTGCAAGCCGAGAAACACGCGGACAAACGCTTTCCCCATTGTACCCGATACTTCCCGCACTTTCCCCCACAAAAAAAACGCATGGCCAGAAAGCCATGCGTTCTCTCTTGGAGGAGCGCCTTCGTTGCGCTACTTCTTGGTTTGAAAGCCGAACACCACATACAGGGGGCAGAAACCCACGATGCCAGTGATGAGCGCGATCGCCCCCACGACATAAGCCACCCACTGCCAGGCTCCCGTGAGCACGCCCAGATAGGCAATCGCCACGAGCACCACGCCCACCACCACACGAATAATGCGGTCAAGCAATGATTCATTTGTCTTCATGACACCCTCCTTGCAAAGGAAAAGGAATGACATCTCCTCGGTCGTAGAAAAAGTATAGCACGAACTGCGCCCGCCGTCTTATCCACATGCCCTATTTCTAATGGGGCATCCCCCCCTTGTGACCCCTCCCCTTCGCCTCTACACTTATCGTAGCCTGGATTAATCTCGCATTAAGCGGGAAAGCCCCGCGTCCAAGGGGCACCAGGGCTGCATCACCCTTCCCAAGGAGGTTCTTTCCGAACCCAAGCGATGAACGCGACAAGTCTCCCTTCTACCCCAAATCTACGGAGGAACACATGTTGAAGTACTGGCACAAAATCCTGCTCCCCGTGGTCGCTCTGGCGCTTCTGGCCCTTGCCTTAGGGGCCTGCGCGCAAGCGACCCCCGTGCCGCCGACGAACACGCCGGTTCCCCCGGCGCCCACGGCGGTGCCCCCCAGCCCAACCACAGCACCCAAAGCCACCGAAGCGCCAACAGCGGCCCCCAAAGCCCAGGCCGTGACCGCGCGCCAGGTGCAGCAACTCCTCATGGACGCTTTCAACAAGGAAAACCGCAAACTGGCGCTGTGGAACATCCAGCCCGGCCTCGGCACCGTGATGATCGAATACGGCTACCGCATCGCGCTCACCGACCTGGCCGTGCAAAAAGGGGACTGGGGCATGGCCCAGTATCAGCTGAAAGAGGCCACCGAAATTCAGGAAGTCGGCGAAGTGACCCGCCCCAAGAACGCCGACCTGCTCAAGAACTTCGAGCACGCCTACCTCGACAAACTGGCAGCCGACATCCAGGCCAAAGACCAGGACGCCTTCAACGCCGACTTCGTCAAAACCGTGGACGGCTGCAATGCCTGCCACAAAGCCACCGGGCATCCTTACGTCCGCTTCCAGCCGCCCAAGGCCTCGCCGATGGACATCCTGGCCCTCTCCCCCAGCGAGCCGAAAGCACCCGGCGAGCCTCAGGCGCAGCCCACCATCACCCCCGCGGCCGACAAACCGCTGACCTGGCCTGAACTGGTCAAGATGGTCGATGCGGCCTTCAACACCCCCGACCGCCGTCTGGCGCTGTGGAACATCCAACCCGGCCTCGGCACCGTGATGATCGAATACGGCAGCCGGTTTGCCCTGACCAAATTCGCCGCCGACGCTGGCGATTGGGGCATGGCACAATACCAGCTGAAAGAGGCCACCGAAATTCAGGAAGTCGGCGAAGTGACCCGCCCCAAGAACGCCGACCTGCTCAAGAACTTCGAGCACAAATTCCTCGACCCCCTGGCGAAAGACATCCAGGCCAAAGACCAGGCAGCCTTCGACAAAGATTTCGAGACCGCGATGCAGGGCTGCAACGCCTGCCACCAGGCCACCGGCCACCCCTATGTCGACATCCAGGACCCGCAAACCATGCCCTTTGGCTACCTCTTGACGCTGGGCAGCAGCGAGCCGAAGCCGCCCGCCGAGGGCAGCACGGCGACGGCCACCGCGCCTTCCTACCCCTCCACGCCGCCTACCCTGGCCGACGCCCAAAAGCTCATCACGCAGAAGATGAACCAGGCCGACCGCAGCCTGGCGCTGTGGAACATCCAGCCTGGCCTCGGCACCGTGATGCGCGAATACGGCTACCGCTTCGCCCTGGCCTGGTTTGCCGCCAAAGCCCAGGATTGGGGTATGGCGCAGTACCAGATCAAAGAGGCCACCGAAATTCAGGAAGTCGGCGAGGTCACCCGCCCCAAGAACGCCGACCTGCTCAAGAACTTCGAGCACGCCTACCTGGATAAACTGATGACCGACATCCAGAACCAGGACCTCGACGCCTTCCAGGCTGACTACCAAAACGCCGTGCAGGGCTGCAATGCCTGCCACAACGCGACCGGTCATGCCTACGTTGAGGTGAACGTCCCCACCGCGCCGCCAGTAGACTACCTGCAACTGGCAGCCACCAACGCCTCGCAAAGCAGCGAAAGCCAGGAAAGCACCAGCGGCAAATTCGACGCCGCCACCGCTTTCGCCACCTATTGCAGCGTTTGCCACGGCGAAAAAGGCGCCGGTGGCGTCGCCAATCCCAATTCGGAAGATGGCGTCATCCCTGCCCTCAACACCAAAGACTTCGCCGAGGAATTCGACACCGCGGCCAAGATCAAAGAGGTGCTCTTGAACGGCTCCATGCCCGAAAAGGCCGCCAACGCCACGGGCGACCCCATCGCCATGCCTTCCTACAAAGACCAGTTTAGCAGCGCCGAGCTGGATGCTCTGGTTGCCTACATCCAAAGCCTGAGCAAGTAACCCCCAGGGTTCGCGTCGTGTCACCCGCAAGTGTCCGGTCTTGCCCCAGGCCGGACACTTGCACTTTCGGCGCTGCCACGCCCCACGCTGCACC
>CAYYRG010000167.1:0-3715 GCA_964474015.1 uncultured Anaerolineaceae bacterium
ATGAGGTCGAGCATCAGTTGGGTGTCGTGCGGGATGGTGAAGTCCATGCGGTTGGCTCCTGAAAGGGATTGGGCGCGATGGCCGCAGACTTGCATGTTTGTTATAGCACATTCGGGAAGGCTGGTCAAAGGGCACAGGCACTTGCAGCCACGGGAAGCAAAAAAGCCCCTCCGCGTGGTGGCGGAGGGGTAGCAGAGAGGAAAGCAACGTCCGCGACAGAATCAGGCTTTTCGCAGAAAGTGCTGGTCGGCAATGAGTATACCCACGATCACTACCCAGGTGACGCTGCGCACCGTCATCGCGCGCAGGCTTTCCGCCGCGACGACCTGGTGATAAACCGTTTGAAGGACAAGGTACACGGTGGCATGGGCTGCCAGGGTTGCCAGCGCCAGTTTGGGGGCAATGGGTCGGTCTTGCCACAGCAATACGGAGGTCACGGCAACGGTCAAGACCCCCATAGTGAGATTGTAAACCGGCAACCAGCTGATGACGTAGTAATCGACGGGCTCGTGGAGGAAGACTACTTTGGTACCTGCGAAAACGGCCATACCGCCGATAATGAAAGCCAGAACGGCAGCGAGCCTGTTGAGTTTCATGTTTTACTCCTCGTTGAACATAAAGGTCAGGAAGGTCGTGAAGCCTTGGTGGTACGGCGGTGGCCTGTGTCGCGCCGCGTACGGCGGCGGCGCTGCCATTTTGCCAGGTAGGGCAAAAAGTAAAGATAGGCCCCGCTAATCGCCAGCAAGAGAATCAGCAAAGATTGAATTTGCTCGAATTGCGGGGGAAGCAGTTTGACCCCCATCACGAGTTTCGCCGTCACCGCGACAGGGATGATGATCAGGGTGGGCACGGCCAACCAACGGTGAAGAATGCGGGCCCATTTGTTGAAGAATTTGCTCATGGTTTTTCCCTTGAAGAAGCGTCGCCCGAGAGGGACGATGCGGCCTCGGCGGCCTGCAGCGAGCGTTCCAGCAGCGTGAGCAGGGTGGCTCTTTCGGCAGGGGTGAGCCCTTGCAACAACTGCTCGAACTTGCGGCGGTGCGCCGCCATAGCCTGCCGGTAAACTTGCTGGCCTTCTGCGGTCAGGTAACACTGGAAGGCCCGCCGGTCATGCGGGTGCGGGCGCCGCTCCACCCACCCCTTGCCTGCCATCTGGCGGATGGCAACACTCACCGTCGGGGGAGAAAGCCGGAGGATGTTGGCAATATGTTGCAGGTTGCTTCCGGGGGCCTCGGCGATGGCCTCCAGCAAGGTGAGGTGGGAAGGCGTGACGGCGATTTCCTGCGCCGGGCTGCTGTTGCCCAGGCGGCGCAGCCGCGTCGCCAGTTGCAGGAAACGCCCCGCGTCTGCGGTTAGCGATTGTGCCAAAGGGTGCTCCTTTCATTTACGAACAGATATTTAGTTAACCTAACTAAATATACTGCATGAATGGGCGGGCGTCAAGGTCTGGAGCAAATCCGAAACGCTCTTGGTATAATCTTCCCATGCGCATCCTGTGGGCTTTCATCCGTGCACTGCGACCGCGGCAGTGGACAAAAAACGCGTTTGTGTTTGCCGCCTTAGTCTTCGACCGGCAGCTGACCCATCCCCAGGCCTTTACCCGCACCCTGGCCGGCTTCGGCCTGTTTTGTCTGCTTTCAGGGGCGGTTTACCTCATCAACGACATCGCCGACCGGGAAAGTGACCGCCAGCACCCTGAAAAACGCCATCGTCCCATTGCCAGCGGCGCGCTCCCTGTGCCGGTTGCTGCGGGCGGCGGCACCGCGCTGCTACTCCTCGCCCTGGGGGCTTCCTGGTTGCTCTCCCCCGCCTTCTTCCTCGTTGCGGCTGCATACCTGCTACTCAACCTGGCCTACTCCTTCTACCTGAAACACATTCCCATCATCGACGTCCTCATCATCGCGGCGGGTTTCGTGCTGCGGGTGGAAGCCGGTGTCGTGCTCATCCATGTGCAGCGGTTTTCCCCGTGGCTGTATGCTGTCACCACGTTGCTGGCGCTCTTCATCGGTTTCGGAAAGCGCCGCGCCGAACTCAGCCTGTTGGCCGAAGACGCCAGACATCACCGCCGGGTCTTAGACGGCTACACCATTCCTTTTCTCGACCAGTTGATTACCATCACTTCCGCCACCACCATCATTGCTTACAGCCTTTACACCTTCTCCGCCCCCAACCTGCCTGCCAACCACGCCATGATGCTCTCCATTCCCTTTGTGCTGTATGGCATCTTCCGCTACCTCTACCTGGTGCAGGTGGAAGGCCGCGGGGGTGCGCCAGAAGAAGCCTTGCTCACCGATTTTCCCCTACAAGTCACCCTGGCGCTATGGGTGCTGACCGTGCTCGTGATTTTCTACCTCTACTAATCATGCCTGCCACCACCGCCACAGCCCCCGGAAAAATCATCCTTTTCGGAGAACACGCCGTAGTATACGGCCAGCCTGCCCTGGCCGTGCCTGTGCCGGCGGTGCGCGCTCGCGCCGTGGTTTCCCCCGCACCCGACCTGCCGCGCGGCGAAATCCGCATCACAGCCCCCGCCGTGGCGCTGGAAAACGCCCCCTGGCACGGCCTTCCCCCCGACCACCCCCTGGCAAAAGCCATCGCGCTGACGCTGGAAGCCGTGAACGCCACGCCTCCCCCGGCCTTGCGCCTGCGGCTGAGTTCCACCATCCCCGTGGCGGCAGGGCTGGGCAGCGGAGCTGCCGTGACGGTCGCCCTGGCACGCGCGCTGAGCGCCTTCCTGGGGCACCCTTTAGACAACGCCAGCGTCAACGTCATTGCTTATGAAGTGGAAAAAATCCACCACGGCACCCCTTCAGGCATCGACAACACCGTGATTACTTACGCCCAACCGGTGTATTTCGTGCGCGGCCAACCGTTACGCACCTTGACCGTCCGACGCCCTTTTACCGTGGTCATCGCCGACAGCGGCATTCCTGCCCCCACAGCGGAAGCCGTAAGCGATGTGCGGCGGGCGGCTCAGGCCGAGCCAGAACGCTTTCAGGCCCTTTTTGCAGCCGTGGGGCGCGTGGTGGAAGCCGCCTATCAGGCCATCACCCACGGCACGCCCGAGGCGCTGGGCCCGCTAATGGACGAAAACCACGCACTGCTGCAACAAATGGGCGTTTCGTGCCCCACTCTCGACCGGCTGGTGGCCACCGCGCGAGAGGCGGGGGCTGAAGGTGCCAAACTATCAGGCGGGGGGCGCGGCGGGAACATCATCGCCCTGGCCCCCGCCAATGCCCCGGAAGCCGCCCAGGCCATCGCACGCGCCCTGGAATCCGCGGGGGCCGCGCGCACCATCATCGCGCGCATTGGCTGACTTCCAACTGCTTTTTGCCGCCGGCAGCCCGGCCAGGGAAGGCCGACCACCGGGCTCTCCGGAGAAAAACACGCCACTTCTTCCCCAAAGGTTGACAGCAACGCCCCCCTTTGGTATAAACGCCGCCAATGGAAACCAAGGTGTTCATTTCCCGTCGTAGCCGTCGTTCCCACGCCCCCCACGCGGAGGGCGCTTGCGGGCGCGCGGCTTAGCACCTACCCATCCTTTCCTTGCGCTCAAAAGCCCTCCCATGGCGGAGGGCTTTTTGCGTACCCCACCTTTTCACCTCACCCCCAAGGAGCAGCAGCATGTCCCCCAAAACCAAACCCAAGGTCAAGAAAGTCGTCCTGGCCTACTCCGGCGGCCTCGACACCTCGGTCATCGTGCCCTGGCTGAAGG
>CAYYRG010000168.1:0-3669 GCA_964474015.1 uncultured Anaerolineaceae bacterium
CGCGTTGGTGCAGTTGGCGGGCGAAATCCACCAGTCCGGTTTTGTCATAGGTGGAAAGCAGGGCTGTGGGCATGGCAACCTCCACGTGTGGGATGGGGTATTTTACCAAAGAAGGCCGTTGACTTCTGCGCGGCTTTGTTATAAAGTACAGCATCCCCTCGCAGGAGGTGTGTCATGCCCCCAAAGTTCCCCAGTGAAGCCTGGCTGAAGGCGCTGGAAGCCCGCCTGAACAGCGATAAGCGGTACGCTCAGGTGGCGCGCAATTGGGAAGGCGACCTGGCCTTCGTGATCGAGCCGGATGCTTCCGGCGAACTCGAGGCCCCCATGGTGCTGTATGTGGATTTGTGGCATGGCAAGTGCCGCGGCAGCGCCATGCTGCGTGACGTGGCCGAGAAAAACCCCGCTTTTGTGCTCACCGCGACGCTGGAAAACTACCGCAAGGTGCTCGACGGGCGCCTGGACCCCATGCAGGCCATGTTGACGCGCAAGCTCAAGGTCAAAGGCAGCATGGCCTACATGATGCGCCATGTGCCGGTGGTGCTCGATTTCGTACGCGTGTGCCGCGAGGTGGGGCAAACGTCCTGAGGCCGCCGCTATCTTTTGGCGGGCGGTCGTGTTCT
The DNA here is from genome assembly GCA_964474015.1 of uncultured Anaerolineaceae bacterium. GTDB lineage: Bacteria > Chloroflexota > Anaerolineae > Anaerolineales > DRMV01 > DRMV01. The sequence continues at coordinate 621 of CAYYRG010000168.1, forward strand.
TCCCCTGGGAAGCCGCCGCGCCACCCTCGCGAGGCGGTGTCGAAGGGCGCTTGCAATGACATCACAAGACGGTTTTCCTCAGGAGGCAGGTATGGCATCGATGACTGCCACGGAATACAGGGTTTACGGCTACCGCTGGGTGGTGCTGGGGGTGTATATGCTCGCGGTGCTCGCCAACCAGATGCTCTGGATCACGTTCGCGCCCATTACCGGCGAGGCGACCCGCTATTTTGGCGTGTCGGATTTGAGCATCGGGCTCCTTTCGATGGTTTTCATGATTGTGTATCTTTTTGCGGCCATTCCTGCGTCGTGGGCTATCGATACCTACGGCATCCGGCTGGCGGTGGGCATTGGGGCGGTGCTGACCGGGGTGTTTGGCCTGCTGCGCGGTTTGGCTGGGGCCAACTTTGGCCTGGTGCTGGCGGCGCAGATTGGCATTGCCCTGGGGCAGCCGTTCATTCTCAACGCGGTGACCACGGTCGCGGCGCACTGGTTCCCGCAGGATGAGCGCGCTACCGCTGCCGGGTTGGGTTCCCTGGCGATTTATGTGGGCATCCTTGCGGGGATGCTGGTCACGCCTTTCCTTGCCCTTCACCTGGGCCTGCAGGGCATGTTGCTGGCCGATGGTGTTTTTGCGCTTGTGGTGGCAGGGGCATTTGTGGCCCTGGCGCGGGAACGCCCGCCGACGCCCCCCTGCCCGCCGGGGCAGGACGCGCGCTCGCTGGTGCTGGACGGTTTGAAGCAGATGCTCCGCCAGCGCGATTTCCAGTTGCTGCTCGCGATTTTCTTTGTGGGCCTGGGCGTGTTCAACGCGGTTTCGACCTGGATTGAAGATATTTTGCGCCCCCGGGGTTTTTCGGCCACCCAGGCGGGGGTGACGGGTGGCTTGATGATTCTCGGCGGCATTGTGGGGGCCATTGTGCTGCCCCTGCTTTCCGACCACTACCGCCGCCGCAAGCCCTTCCTCGTGCTGGCCGTGCTGGGCGCGCTGGTGGGCATGGTAGGGTTGACCTATGCCGGCACCTACGGCCTGTTGCTGAGCGCGGCTTTCTTGCTGGGCTTTTTCCTGCTGAGCGCCGGCCCGATTGGCTTTCAATATGGCGCAGAAATCACTTACCCCGCGCCGGAAGGCACTTCCAACGGTCTGCTGCTGCTCATGGGGCAGATTGCGGGCATTGCGTTCATCTTTGGCATGGATGCCTTGAAGTCGCCCACCACCGGCTCGATGACACTTTCGCTGCTGTTGCTCATGGGGCTGGTGGGCATGGCTTTCTTCCTCGCTTTGGCTTTGCCGGAAGCCCCCCTCGCGGAGGCCGCAGATGCAGCCGATTTTGCAGATTGATCTCACCACCGGGAAGGCTACCCCGCTCGCAGTGCCGGCGGAGGCTGCCCGCGCTTACCTGGGCGGCTCGGCGTTGGCGGCGCGGTTGCTCTACGACCACCTGAGCGCCGACCTCGACCCCCTGGCCCCTGAAGCGCCGCTGCTCCTCCTCACCGGGCCGCTGACCGGCACCCTTGGCCCGGCGACGGGGCGTTTCGTGGTCTGCGGCAAGTCGCCGGCCACCCACCTCTGGGCGGAGTCCAACGTGGGCGGCTTCTGGGGGCCAGAACTGCGCGCCGCGGGCTATGACGGTCTGTGGATTACCGGCCGCGCGCCGGCCTGGGCGTTCCTCTGGATTCACGATGGCAAAGTCGAACTGCGGGAAGCCCTCGATCTTGTGGGGTTGGATACCTACGCCCTGCAGGAAGCCGTCCGCGCCGCAGTGGGGGAGCCGCGCGCCCGGGTGCTGGGCATTGGCCCTGCGGGCGAAGCGCAGATTCCCTTCGCCGCTGTGCTTACCGACCACGGCCGGATGGCCGGGCGCACCGGCCTGGGGGCTGTTTTCGGGGCCAAGCGCCTGAAGGCCGTCGCGGTGCGCGGGCGGGGGCGGGCGCCCCTGGCCGACCCGCAGGCGTATGCCGCGCGGCGCTCTCGCGTCAACCGCGCCCTGCGGGAAGACAACCTCACCCAAACCCTGCACGCCTTAGGCACGGCCGGCGCGTCCGATTATTTCGATTACCTTGGCGAGATGCCGAAGAAGTATTTCCGGCTGGGGGCGTGGGAAGGTGCGGCCCAGGTTTCCGGCGCGGCGGTGGCTGAATCGCTGCTGGTGGGCACTTCGGCCTGCCACGGTTGTGTGATTGCCTGCGGCCGGGTGGTCGATTTGGGCGACGGCGTGCGCCGCAAGGGGCCGGAATATGAGGCGCTGGTGGGCTTTGGCCCCAACCTGCTCATCGACGACCCGGCAGCCATTACCCGCCTGAGCGAACTTTGCGACCGCTACGGCCTGGACGTCATCAGCATGAGCGGCACCTTAGGGCTGGCGTTCCACCTTTTCGAGCAAGGCGTGCTCACCGAGCGGGAAACCGGCGGCCTGCGCTTGCATTGGGGCGACCCCGCGCTGGTGGAGGAACTCATCCACCTGACGGTGCGGCGGGAGGGCTTTGGAGCGTGGCTGGCCGAGGGCAGTTTGGCGCTGGCGCGTCGGCTGGGAGCAGAGGAAGAGGCCGTGCAGGTGCGCGGCCTGGAGGTGCCCTACCACGACCCGCGGGGGGCTTCCGGCATGGCCTTGGTGTATGCCACTTCGCCCCGCGGCGCCTGCCACAACCAGTCCGATTATTTCCTGGCCGACATTGGCCAGGTGGAGGAGCGCCTGGGGCTGGCTTTCTACGACCGTCACGCCGGGGCGGAGAAGGCGGCCAATGTGGCCCGGCATCAGGATTGGCGCACGCTGCAAAATGCGCTCGTGATGTGCTTTTTCGCCAACGTGCCGCCCGACGATGTGGCCGCGTTGGTGAGTGCCGCGGCAGGGGAAACCTACACCGTGGAAGACCTGCTGACGGTGGGGGAACGCGCCTGGAACCTGAAGCGGTTGCTCAACCTGCGGTTGGGGCTGAAGCCGGAGGACGATCGCCTGCCGCCGCCGTTGCTGGAGCCCCTGTCCGACGGCGGCGCGGCGGGGTATCGCATTCCCTTCGACGAGATGCTGGCGGCCTATCGCGCCGTCCG
>CAYYRG010000169.1:0-3627 GCA_964474015.1 uncultured Anaerolineaceae bacterium
CGCCCCCTCAAAGGCCGCGGTTGCTTCGCCAGAAAGGAGATGCCCGATGCTGGCGACGTTGGCAAGCAGCGCCTTTTTTCTGTTTTTGCTGCAAACCCTCACCGAATTTGTGGCCGCGGTGTATGCCTTTGGCCTGATGGGCACCCACATTCCACCGGAAATCGGGACGCTGGTGCTGCTGCTCAGCCCCTTTTTGTTGGCGCTCTGGCGGCGGAGGGTCAAAGGTTGGGTACTGCCGACGCTGCTGGCCGTGTTGGTCGTGGCGCGCCTCGCCCTGCCGCTGCTGCCCACGCGCGGCGTGTTGTGGGTGGGCGGCATTGGGGCTGCGGCGGCGTTGCTGGCCCTGCCGCTGCTGCTGCGGCGCTTTCCGCCTGCGGCCACCACCTTAGGGCTGGCCTGGGCCGTCGCCGCGGCCGGATTGCTACGCGCCGCGGGGGCGGGCATCGACCTGGCCACCACGCCCCACGGGCAGGCCATCGGATGGGGCATCGCCGTGTTCGGGGCGTGGGGCTGGTGGGCCAGCGCCCGCCGCTCTGCCGAGAAGGTGCCCACAACCACCTCCGGCAGCCTGGGGAAGGCCATAGCCGCTGCATTGGGCATCGCTTCGGCGCTCTTCCTGCTGGAAGCCGCCTTTGCCGCCCCCGCCGTGATTGCCCGCTGGGGAGGCTGGCAGCCCCTCTCGCTCTACGGACTAACAGCCGTCGCGTTGGCCGTCGTAGCCCTGGCCTGGATACGCCAACGGCTGGCCGCCTGGCACAACCTGGACCGCGGCGCGCTGGTGCTGTGGGCAGCGTTGCTGGTCGGCGGACTGTTCAGCCTGGAGACTATTTTTCCCGCCAACCTGGCCGCCTACCCCTACACCCCGCCAGCCCCGCGCGGCGGCTGGGCTGTGCTGCTGGCCGTGCTTGCCTTCGGGCTGCTCTTTTCGGCCTTCTACCGTTTCAGCACCTGGCTGCGAGAAGCCAGCCTCTCTTCCCACACGCTGGGCGTTGCCTTTGGCCTCGCTGCGCTTTACCTGCTGCTGCTCATCTTTGCCCACGTTTGCACCACCACCTACGACTACATCCCGGTGGTGGGGCCGTTGTGGCGCGACCGCTTCTGGGTGGTCTATGCCGTGCCCGCCACCGTGACCGCGCTGGCCGTCTTCCTCTTTCCGGGCGGCGCGCCCCATCCAGCGCCTTCCCGCAGTGGGCGGCTGCTGGGCGGAGGCGTGCTCACCATGCTGGCGCTGGCGATGGTCGGCCTGGCTTACGCCCGCAGCCCCCACCCGCAGCCCGCGCCGGAAACCGGCTTCCGGGCGCGCGTGCTCACTTTCAACATCCAGCAAGGCTATCGCGCCGACGGCCAAAAGGGCTGGGAAGACCAGCTCGCCCTGATGCGGCAGGTCAACGCCGACATCATCGGCCTGCAAGAATCCGACACCGCCCGCCTCAGCGGGGCAAACAACGACCTGGTGGGCTACTTCGCTACCGCCCTGGGCATGTACGCCTACTACGGCCCGCCCACGGTGAACGGCACCTTTGGCATTGCCCTGCTTTCCCGCTACCCCATCCTCGAAGCCCACACGGCTTACATGACAAGCCAGGGCGAGCAGACGGCGGTCATCGTGGCCACGCTGAGCGTGAACCAGCGGCGGCTGCACGTGGCCGTCACCCACCTGGGCAACGACGGCCCGATGGTGCAACAGATGAATGTCTTGCAAGCGATTCAAGGACGCGCGCCGCTGGTGCTGATGGGCGACTTCAACTTCACCCCCAACACACCGCAATACCGCCGCACGGTGGAAACCCTGCAAGACGCATGGCTGGCAGCCCGCCAGCAGGGCGGGGCAGGCCACGACGCGCCGCCCGCCCCCATCGACCACATCTTCATCACCCCCGACCTGACCGCCCCTCGCGCCGCCTATCTGCCGCCCGGCCCCTCCGACCACCCCGCGCTGTGGGCCGTGATAGAAAACCCCTGACGCTTACGGTTGCCACACCTGCCTGTCGCGGAAAAACTGCCACACCGCTTGCACCATCTCGATATCGTGATTCTGGCGGCCAAAGCGGCGCTCGAAGAGGCGAGAATACCGCTGAGCGATGCTCGGCGCGGCATGGCCGCCGCCCTCGATGCGATACAGCACCACTTCCGTGCCCTCCCGTCCGTGGGCATAGGTGTAGCGCACCACCGTGCTGCCATCGTGCGGGTCACGGTCGGGGAAACGGTCAACGGTGGGCTGCGGTGAAGCGCCATCCACCTGCACCCACAGCGCCACCGATGCCGCCGTGGATTGCACCGTGCCAAAGGAAGGTTTGGGGGGACTGGAAACCGTGCCGCCCGCATAAGGCAGATGCATATCGCGCGTGCCGTTCATGAACAGCACCGAAAGGGGACGTGTTGGCGGCGGGCACTCGGAACGAGCGGGCATGGCCGCGGCCACAGCCGCCACTGCCGCGAGGCGCGTGGGCATGGCCACGGCCAAACGCAGCGCCATCAGCCCCCCATTGGAAGTGCCGGAAACATACACCCGCCGCGGGTCGATGGGGTAGGTCGCGAGCAAGTGGTCCAGCAAAACGCCAATAAACCGCACATCATCGGCCTGGGAACTCACCGTGGCATCGCCGCGGCAATCGTTCCAGGTTGGCTTGCCATAAGCGCCGGGCAGCCCTTCAGGGTAAACCACCACCACGCCCTCGGAATCGGCCAGGGGCATCCAGAGCTTGTAGGGGGTTTTGTAACCACTTTCCCCCGTCATGTCTTCGATGGTCACGCCCCCGCCGTGCAATTCCAGCACCAGAGCATACGGCGCGGGCTTCTCCGCCGCAGGCACATAAAGAGCATAGCGCCGCGAGACGCCATCTACCACCAACGTGCGGGTGGCAAGCGTGCCGCGCGGGGCTTTGCCCGACGGCCAGGCCGGGGCATTGGCCCTGCGGCCACAGCCCCCCAGCATCGCCAGGCCCCAAAACACCGCCAGCCCCCACAAGGGGAAACCCCGCCCACGCCCTCGCCCGCCAGCGCGACGGCCTTCCCGCCAGGGGAAAACCCCACCGTGGCGGCGCGTGCTCATCTTCCCGCCGCCACGGCAGAGCAGCCAACCAGCCCGCTACCCACCTTTGGCAACTTGCAAACGGCACCAGGCATAGAGCGCATCGTAAACATCGAACTGCCGCTCCAAATTCTCCAGGTCGTCGGGAAAGCGCAGGCTGTAACCCACGGCCAGGGCTTCCAGGCCGGGGGCAATCGGGTCGTTGCCGCGGTCGGCGCGAATATCGGCGCTATGGACAATTTGTGCCAGCCGCAGCAGCGCGGGGTCGGTGAGACCATAATGCTCGATGATGGTCTCAAAAGAGCACTTATTGCCGTGATGCCCCAGAGCCACACCAGGGGCGTCGAAGGGAATGGCGCCGGTTTCCTCGGCCACGCGATTCACCTCGCTCTTGGGCACGAACAGGAACTCGGCTTCCGAATCGATAAAGCGGCTGATCAACCAGGGGCACGCCACGCGGTCGACGTGCACATGCGAGCGGGTTACCCATTTCATCGCAGGCTCCTTTCAAGGGAAAAGGGCTGGTTGACTGACAAAACTCTGCCCCTCAGCCAATCTCTCCTATCCCCCGATGAGCCTCGCTGGGCCTTCGACTT